>NZ_JBFUHH010000032.1:0-39620 GCF_056402495.1 Microvirga sp. P4_A5
ACACCCACCTTCACACATCGTTCTCCTTTGACGCCGGTGCGTTCGGCGCACGTCTCGGACCGGCCGACGCTTACCGTTTTGCCAAGGGAGAACAGGTCACTGCCTCGTCGGGCCAGCCTGCGAAACTCTCCCGGCCGCTCRATTTTCTCGTGGTGGCGGATCACTCTGACAACATGGGCTTTTTTCCAGATTTGCTGGCCGGGAAACCCAACCTCATGGCGGATCCGACCGGCCGGCGATGGCACGACATGATCGTTGGCGGGAAAGGGGCCGATGCGGCGGTCGAGATCATCGTCGCTTTTTCGCAAGGCAATCTCCCGAAGGCGCTGATCTATGGACCGGATAGCAACGCCTATCGCTCGGCTTGGCATGAAACCATAAAGGCGGCAGAGCAGGCGAACGATCCGGGCCGTTTTACGGCCTTCATCGGTTACGAGTGGACGTCGAATACCGGCGGCAACAACCTGCACCGTAATGTCATTTTCCGGGACAACGGCGACAAGGCGAGCCGCGTAGTGCCCTATACGGTTTTGGCTCCCTTTGGCAGCGACAACCCCCGCGACCTCTGGAAGTGGATGGCGGGCTACGAGGATAAGACCGGCGGGCGGCTGCTCGCCATCGCACATAACGGCAATCTCTCAAACGGGCGGATGTTTCCGATCGTAGAACCCGGGACTGGCAAGCGGGTTGATCGCGAGTATGCCGAAACCCGCGCCAGGTGGGAGCGCCTGTATGAGGCCACCCAGATCAAGGGGGACGGTGAAACCCATCCCTACCTGTCGCCCAATGACGAGTTCGCCAATTTCGAGCGCTGGGACAAAGGCAATCTCGATCTGAGCGCAGCTAAAACACCGGAGATGCTGCAGTACGAATACGCGCGCAACGGCCTCAAGCTCGGGCTGAAGCTCGAGGGCGAACTCGGCGTCAATCCCTACAAGTTCGGCCTGATTGGCTCGACAGACTCCCATACGGGCCTGACTGCTGTCGAGGAAGACAATTATTTCGGCAAGACCTCGGCCATGGAACCGAGCGCCGAGCGGAGTAACCGCGTCTTCGTCAAGGGCGAGAAGGGGACGATATACGAGTGGGAGACCTCGGCTTCCGGCTATGCGGCAGTCTGGGCGGCGGAGAATACGCGGGAGGCGCTGTTTGACGCGATGGAGCGCCGCGAGACCTACGCCACAACGGGCTCGCGCATGCTCGTGCGTTTCTTCGGCGGCTTCGACTTCGACGAGGCGGATGCGGTGACCCGCAGCCCTGCTGTCGCCGGCTACACGAAGGGTGTGCCTATGGGCGGCGACCTGGGCGCCGCACCCGGCGGCAAGGTGCCAACCTTCCTGGTTGCTGCACTAAAAGACCCGATCGGCGCCAATCTCGACCGCTATCAGATCGTCAAGGGCTGGGTCGATGCCAAAGGCGATATGCAGGAGAAGGTTTACGATGTCGTGTGGTCCGGCGAGCGCAAGCTCGGTGCGGACGGGAAGCTGCCGCCGGTTGGCAACACGGTTGACGGGGCGAATGCGAACTGGACCAATACGATCGGATCGCCCGAGTTGATCGCCGTCTGGAAAGACCCCGATTTCAATCCCGGGCAACGGGCGTTCTACTATGGCCGCATTCTGGAAATCCCCACGCCTCGCTGGACGGCCTACGACGCGAAATATTACGGGGTGAAGCTTTCTCCGGACGTGCCGACCTCCATCCAGGAACGCGCATACACGTCTCCGATCTGGTACTCGCCAGCAAATTGATTATCGCGAGCGGCAACAACGAGTTCGCCTGCAGGAACCGGTCGTAATTGCTGGTGCTGCACTCGCGCGTCCCGCTCGATAAAAAACGAGATCGCACCGAGGACGCGCGCTTCAAATCACTGAAATTGTGATGAAAAAAATGGTACCGCAAGAGGGATTCGAACCCCCGACCCCCTCATTACGAATGAGAAGGCGGTCGTTTCCGGTGCATTCTTGATGTTTCTTCTGTCTGCCCCATTTGCTTGTCCAGCAAGGGTTTGTATACTCTCGTTTGTCCTGGCATTTCCGCCAGCTTCCGCAAACGGTGGTCACCCGCGAGTTGGGTGACCACCGATGGCGAGCGAAAGAACCGCAATCAAGATCAGCAAGCGGACCGTCGACGCCGCGCAGGCGGCTGCATTTCGCTATGTGCTTTGGGACGCCGACCTGAAAGGATTTGGCTTGCGGGTCGAGCCCTCGGGAGTCAAATCGTTCATCGCAAGATACCGGCCCGGCGCGCGTGGGCGGACCGCCCCAAAAAGGTTCATGACGATCGGACGCTATGGGGTTCTAACCCCAGACGACGCGCGACGACGCGCGAAGGAGATCCTCGGGCGGCGGCGAATGGCGAGGACCCGGCCGATGCCGTCTCAAAGGAGCGGGCGGCAGCCAGTATCAGCGACCTTGCCAAGGCGTTCGTGGCGGATCACGTCAGAAAAAAAACGCAAGCCAAAAACCATAGAAAGCTACGAGCACGTCGTCAGCAGATATATCATCTCAGAGTTTGGAACCCGTAAGGCCAAGAGCCTTCGACGTGCCGATCTGTCCCGCCTCCATGGCAAGCTCTCAGATAAACCCGCGATGGCGAACCGTCTCCTCGCGGTCGCAAGCTCGATGTTCTCGTGGCGCGCGGCACACGGTTACGTGCCGGAGGCATTCAATCCGGCGGCCCGAATCGAGAAGTTCAGAGAGACTCAGCGGGAACGGTATCTGTCGACCGATGAACTCGAACGCCTCGGCGAGGCTTTGCGGGAGGCCGAGACCATTGGACTGACGTGGGAGCCTGACGCTCGCAAAAAGAAGGCAAAACATGCCCCAAAGGCCGAGAACCGTCGCGTGAAGTTGAGCGAAGGAGCTGTCGCCGCGATCAGGCTGCTGTTGCTGACCGGCGCCCGCCTACGCGAAATCCTGCATCTGCGGTGGGAGCATGTGGACCTAGAGCGGGGCCTGTTGCTCCTTCCGGACTCCAAGACAGGGCGGAAGACGATCATTTTGAACGCGCCCGCCCTGCTCATTGTGGATGGTCTAGACAGCGCCTCGCCCTTTGTCATTCCTGGGGAATCCCCCGAAAAGCCCCGTTCCGATCTCAAGCGCCCGTGGGCTGCGATATCCACGAGGGCGGGTCTGACCGACGTCCGCCTCCACGACCTTCGACATACCCACGCAAGTTTCGGCGCCGGGGCAGGAATGGGGCTCCCGATCATTGGTAAGCTCCTCGGCCACGCGCAATCAGCAACAACAGCCCGGTATGCCCATCTCGACGCCGATCCGCTTCGCAAGGCTTCTAATAGAATTGGCGGCGCTATCTCGGCAGCCCTAGACGGAAAAGGGGCGGAAGTCGTGCCTATCGAGAGGGAGCGCAAGGCGCTCTGAGACAATAGGCAGTTTCGGCTGCCAGACGATCCGCCCGCCACGGATACCATGTGTGACCTTTGTTGGATTGCGCACACAACGCAGGGTAAACAATGCCAACATCAAAAGCGAAACTTCCGACTTCAACTGTTATCAGCCCCATCGATTTCGAGCCGACACCAGCATTTTGGGAAACGGCGGAGCGCCACATGGGTGGACTGACTCTAGAAGAGAGAGATCGTCTCCTTCGTATCATTCAAACTTACCATGACGAAGCCCAATACGAAATTAACGCTGAGACCGTAGAGACTGGCGATTTAAGAATTCAGGAACTCAAAAAAACCTCGTCAGCGTTCTGGAGCAGTTTAATGGCAGGCGAAGGAGGTGCAGGAAATCTCGAAGTTAAATGGCCTCTGAATCAGGCTCTTACCGACGAGCGTCTAACGGAAAAGTACAGGCATTTGTCGGTTGCTGAGTTCATTGAAATATTGGCATCTTTTGTAACCGCTTGTCATATTGCTGAAAAAGAGATCACGTCTTACAGGCAAGAAGGGTACTTCAGTCGTGGCGACAGTTGGGATAGTCTGATCAACTTACTCGCTTTCCTGTGGCTTGACACTGATCGTCGCGTAACAGCTGCAAAACGAGACGATCCATCCGCCAAGCCGTCCGCTTTTGTTAGCTTTGTAGCGGAGCTGCAGACACACTTCCTAGAGAGATACCGGAAGCATACTCACAGCATATCGGCGCTGAGTGGAAAATTCTCCAAAATTGTTCCAAGGTCAAAAGAAAGGTGGGAAGCCCACCGAGCCTCAGAGGGTATCTCGCGTATCCCTTGAACGTCCAAGTCCATCGGATGAACAAGACCTACGACGTTCAACGGATGAGTGCCTATTAGCTATAGCCGTTCCTGGCGTATGACCGGATATCCTCTCCGAAAGGGCAACGGCAATGCTGCCTAACGAATACGTCGACACACGCGGTTTGGCCAAGATCACTGGAATCAGCGTCAGCACTTGGAACAAGCGCCGGTTGACTGGCGACACCCCCCCGTACACCAAAATCGGAAAATCCGTTCGCTACCACGTTGCCACCGTCAAAACGTGGATGGAAGAACATCAGCGCCGGTCGACTTCTGAGACCAATGCGGCCGTTTAGAACCCGAAACTCAGCCGGGTCTATCCCGGACAAAAAAAGAGCCCCGACGCGGGACCGCGCGAGGCTCGGGAAGTCTCACCATGAAAACAAATACATTACCGCGCTCGAAGCGCAAGGTATCCGCTCGCCTGCCCGACCTCTTCAGCAGGGCACATGAAGCCACTCTCATCTGCTGCCCTGCCGTTCGTCTCGTCATCGATCGGGGGCAGTTCTCTCGGGCAACGGCTGTCGCGATCGCTGAACTGGAGGGTCTCAAAACGGGAGTCGGCCATGATGGAGCGTAGTGAAATCGGTCATGGGTCCCCGGATGCTTATCGCGAGTTAATCTACGATTCGCTCGCAATGGCTGCAATTCAAGCTCAACTCGGAACCACCTATGCCGAGATCGGCGACGATGCTGGGCTTCATTACGTCATTCGCAACCTCGTCGGGTACGTGCGGACCGCTGTTGGCACCTTCAAGGACCTCAAAGCCATGAATCAGGCGGAGGCGCTCGAATGAAGGGAAGCAGCATCGCGATAGACGATATCAAGCTTCCTCCGTTTGGCTCCGAGGACGAAGCCTTTCGGTATATCGATCGGGATGTAGGGCGGCCTGGTGGCCCCTCCCCCTCCGCCATTGCGACCGCGCCATTTCAGTGGCGCGACCCGACAGCCATTCCAATTCGGCAATGGCTCTATGGCCGCCACTATATCCGCGGGTTTGTGTCGACGACGGTTTCCCCTGGCGGCGTCGGCAAGTCGTCGCTGGGTACCGTTGAGGCGCTCGCCCTTGTCACCGGGCGCGACCTCCTCGGTGTGAATCCCGATGAGCGCACGAACGTTTGGATTTGGAACGGCGAGGACCCGCTTGAAGAGCTTCAACGCCGGGTAATGGCAGTCGCGCTTCAATATCGGATCGACGAAGAGGCCGTCGCCGGCCGACTCTTCGTCAACTCCGGCCGAGATACCGAGAACGTCATCGCGGTGCAAAACGGAAGTGGAACGGTTATATGTGCGCCGGTTGTCGAGGCAATCATTCGGACAATCAAAGAAAACAMCATTGGGCTTGTTATCATTGATCCGTTCGTGTCGTCCCACCGGGTCACCGAGAATGACAATAATGCAAAAGATATTGTTTCCAAAACCTGGGCGAGAATTGCACATGACACCGGCTGTGCAGTCGAACTGGTCCATCATACCCGGAAAACGGGTGGCAGTGAGGTCACTGTGGAGGACGGGCGAGGCGCTGTGGCGCTTCTTGCCGCCGCGCGTTCCGCAAGAGTGCTCAACCCAATGTCAAAGGACGAGGCTGCGAAGGCTGGCGTCGAGCATCCTCGCCTGCATTTCCGCGTCGACAACGGAAAGGCAAATCTAGCGCCAGTAAGCAAGGCTCAATGGTTCAGACTCGCATCCGTGCCGCTGGGCAACGGGCTCCTCGGGAGTAGGGAGACGAAATCGGCGTGGTTACGTCCTGGTCTTGGCCTGATCCATTCGAGGATGTGACGGTTGCAGACCTGCGCGAAGTCCAACGCATTGTTTCTGAAGGACGATGGCGTGAAAATGTCCAAGCGAAAGATTGGGTCGGTAAGGCTGTGGCTCAGGCTATCCGCCTTGATGTTGAGGAGAAATCTCACCGCTCGAAGATCAGCGCACTGCTCAGAAAATGGATCGCTGAGGGCATGTTAGTCGTCGTCGATGGAGCAGATGATCGGCGACAAATCAGGGCCTATGTTGAAGTAGGAGAACTAGCAACTGACTGACTGCCGCACATCCAAAAACAAGGTGGGGCAGAGGTGCTGCAGTGCGGCGCTCCAGCTACCGCACCGCACCGCACCTCCCTATTAAGGGAGTGCGGGTGCGGCGCAGCACCAGGAAATGCAGTCGAGGTGCAWGCGCCGGGTGCGTGGCCGATAGGAGTCGATCGTTGCGTTCAATCGGGCTTCAAGAGGGCGACAACCTTGTCGCCGCCGCAATCTCGTCCTCACGGGAATAGGCTTTTAAGCGATCGGCCAAGGAGATTTCCTGTTCGTGCGGCCGTACCTCCACAGGAGCCAGGCGCGGTTTTTCATAAGGCAGCGCCGCCTTCGCCGCTTCCAGGCGCACCTCGATCGGCAGTTCGGAGTTCTTGTAGCAGAGCATTAGCAACGCGTGAGCATCACCCACGAATGCGCCGGGCATCAGCATGTGGATCTTTGCCGATGCCTGGCTCAGCGCCGTTTCGCGGGCTTTGGTATGGCGGCTCTTGGCGCCGTAGGGCCGCCCGCGGGGCCGTCCCGTCCTTGGTGTCGCCATTCCCGTATTTCCCTATTCTCCCGATTAAATAAAGCGGGTCTCCGTAATGGACGCGGAATCCCAGCCGCAAGATGACGTCCGGAAAAGAGCGCGGTCAACTGTGCAGGGCCGCGGCAGTGGCCACTGAACAGGAAGTTGGCAATTTTCGATGAGGATAAATTGGATTGAGCATGACCGCCGAGCCGGGGAGCCCGTGGGAGAACGGATACTGCGAAAGCTTCAATTCGAAACTCCGCGACGAACTGCGCAATAGCTAGATTTTCTACACGCTCAAGGAAGCGCAGAGCTCGTGGCGATCTACAGGCACCCCTTGATCAGGGTGATGAAGAYGGTGCTGGTGTGCCAGTCGCGGCTACCATCGGGAGCACTCGATCGGAATTTGCCTAGAGACGGGCCAAGGCGTCCCGGATCCGGCCGGTCAGGTCTGGGATCGCGGTGAGCCGCGCCGCTTCGGTGCGCAGCACGGCCGCAAAGGCCCGCTTCTTGAGATTGCTAATGTCAAATTCGGGACTTCCGTCAGCAAACGCCGTGCTGGCGACGAGATCGACGAGCCGATCGATGGCGTGCAGTCGTCCCCAAAGGTAATCGTTTTCGCGGATGGCACGGCTCAAAAAGCCGCCAAAGCCGGCGAATGAGCCTCCGAGCAGAACGGGCCTGTCGTCGTCACCAGTGAGAGTGGTGGCATCATCGGGGCTGATCCGGTCGACCAGGATTTCCTCGATCCGGCCCGCGCTCAGGTTGAGCGCAGTGGTTGTCGGCAGGAGGACGATGTCCCAATAGACGAAGCCGAGATAGCCGCTCATGATCTCGCGGAGGCAATTGGCGCCCATGCCGGACGTGGACAAGGCGGCGAGCACCGCGTCGGTGTTCTCGTTGAGCGCCGCGAGGCGGCACTCACGGCCGAGATGATCGATCAGCGCCGCGATCGCATCGTTCTCTTGTTCGACGAAGGCGAGAATGCCCGGAAGCGGCGATAGGCCGGATGTCCGTGAGGGCCCGAACAGCGCCCGCACCCGCGCGACCGCCTCGGCACTGAGAAACGTCGGCGCGTCGTAGACGTCGAGCGCGGCAAGACACTGATAAAGCTCACGCTTCAAGAGATCGAGTTCCCCTGACGCGGTTGGACAGAAACCGGGCTCGCTGAGCCGGACGTAGAGGTCGTTGATGCCCTGGATGACGAAGCTGAGACGGCGGCGTTTATAGAGGACGCCGAAGTTGACGACGAAACGGCCCGCTGCCGGCAGATCGCGGTCCGAATCGAGGCCCCGCGGCATGACAAAGCTACCCGAAAAAATGCCGCTTCGCTGCGCCCAGGCTTCAATCGCATCGCCGACCCAGCGCGCGCCAGGGGATCCTGCCGGATAATCAAGGACGGTCGCGACAAGCCGGGCGATGAAATCCACCGATTCCAACAGCAGCGACCGGAACCAGTTGCTATGGAGAAGTTCGGTCTTCGCCATGAGGCCGGCGGCGGCGATGCGCCAGCGCCGCAGATCATCCAGACTGAACGGGCGATCGAGTCCGCCCTCCGTCAATTCCTCGACAAGGGCGATAATTTTCGGCCGCGTCACCGCGATCGTGGTCTTCAACCGGCGGATCTGCTCGTTGAACCTACCAATATCCGCAAGCTCATCGGACACCGGCTCATGGCGGGGCAGGTCCGAGAGCGCACCGCGCAAGGTGGTGAAGAAACTCGGCACCGGAGGGTGAGCATTGCGTTTCGGTCGATAGGGGTGGGGATCGACGTAGATCAGCCGGCGATCGACCTCGCGAAAGGCGGCATGCGATCGCAACGCCTGAACCGCCGCCAAGATCGGCTTGTTGTCGAGAATACTGCCGTCAAGCAGAACGGCATCCTCCGGGTCCATGCCAAGGGCCCGGTAATGGGGAAAGTTGCGATCGATAAATCGGCCCCGTGTCGGCCAAGCCATCGCGCGCGCCGCCAGCACGCCATCGATCTCGTGAATCTGAGCCGGTGGAAAGGCACCGGGATACGACGCCGAGGCGCGCGCCGCAAAGGCGAGGGACGGCAGATTGTCGAGATCGAAATCGCTCGTCCCGCCACCACCCTCGCCAGCGACGAAGCGGAAGCGCAACAGATGGCGATGCTCCGGTTCGCGAACCACGGGTGGATCGTGGATGAAGATGCTCCGCTCGGCGCCATGGAAATCGGTGACGGTGACCAACAGATCGAGCCGGTGTCCGGGTGGCAGAAGGGATGCCGTCGCCGGGCGCGGCTGCCCCTGGGCGACCAAGGCATCGAGCAGGAGATTGCTCAGATGCGGGCCATCGAGAGGTGGTTTGAACCAGCGCGAGCGGAGGAAGAGCGAGAGAGTGTCGCGCATTTCCCGGTCGGGCGAACCGGGAAACTGGCCCTCGCGCGCGAGCCGAGCGAGCAAGGGTTTCATCACCAGCCGCGAATACCATTTGCTCCACAGGCGCGCCTTGGCTTCTGGGGCGAGGAGCTGCCGCAGATCGGCGTCCGTGAGCCACATCTCGGTCAGCGGATCGAGGGTCAGGTCGTGGGCAAGCGCCCGGGCGAGCACGACGCCGTTGATTCCGCCAGCAGAGGAGCCGGCAATAACATCGACGTTAATGTGGAGATCCAGGCTGCGCCCGATGGTTTTCAAAAGGTCGCGATAGCTCGCCGCCGTACTGTCCTCGAAATCGGCTCCGCTAATGGACTCGGAGGAGTTCTGCAGCTTCTCGGGGTGAAGGCTCGCCTGGCACGCCTTCGAGGCCCGGATCAGGTTTAGAATTTCCTTGCTGATGCCGTGTTCATAGATCGCCAAGGAAACGCCGCCATAAAAGACCACCGCGAGCCGAAGCTCCTTCTCTTTCATCGCCTGCATCCGTCGTGATCGCGGGCCCGCGCCCCGCGGGCCGTGCTGTGCTGACCCAAAAAGGCGCGCCTCAAACCGATGCTGAGCCGGATCAGGAGCGCCCGCACGTCCCGGTTACGCCTGCTTGCCGGCATCTCTTCATTCAACCACGTCGTCGGCAACTAGCAGAGACTCGAACTCTCCGCTGATCGTCCCACCTAACTCTCTCGCTGTCTTTAGGTTGATCACCAGCTCGAATTTGATCGGTTGCTCCACGGGCAACTCTGCCGGTTTTGCCCCTTTCAAAATTTTATCCACATACATCGCAGTCTGCCGGGCAAGGTCGACCTGGTTTACTCCGTAGGACATGAGCCCTCCAAGATCCACGAATTCCCTGGCTGCGCCTATTGCCGGCAGTCTGCCGGTCGCCGCAAGAGTCACAATGCGTTTGTATTCGCCAAACAGCATCGGGCTGGGCATTACAATGAGAGCGCCGGCGCGCGCTCTGGTCATCGCGGCAAACGCGCCGATGACGTCCTCCGGGATAAACGCAGGCACGAGCTGAAGCTGTAATCCCAAAGTCCGGGCCGCAACATCCATTTCGTTCAATAGGGCTGCCATCGTGCGTTCGCTGTACGCATTGGGATGCAAAAGGACAGCAACATGGGAGAGGCCAGGGACGACCTCTCGGAGCAACTGTAGGCGCTTGGCGGCCACCTCCGGGCCCAGAAAGGTAGTCCCCGTCACGTTCCCACCTGGTCGCGCGAGGCTGGCGATCAGCCCATCGGCAACCGGATCGGCCATGCCTACCACGACGATGGGGATTGTGGCCGTTGCTTGCATGGCCGGGAGAGCTGCCGTTGTACTAAATGCGACAATGATTTCGGCCCTGCGCCTAACCAGTTCAGCGGCCAGCGCGGGGAGCCGATCCGACCTTCCCTCAGCATATAGTCGCTCTATAGCGAGGTTTTGTCCCTCCGTGTAACCAAGGTCGTGCAGTCTTTGCAGGAAGGCGTTGAGCATGTTGAAAATTGGGTCGGCAAGCTCGGAGCGGCCAGGCGACAGGAAGGCTATTCGGGGCATCTTCGTTGCCTGCTGCGCACGTGCCGCCAATGCCCACCCGGCCGATGCACCGCCGCACAAAGTGATGAAATAACGTCGTTGCATTGCCTTACCTCGGCTCGGCAGCGCGTCGTGCTGTCGTTCAACTCAGGCCACTAGACGTCGAGCATAAGGCTCAAGCATACAGCTAAATGCATGTCGGCGCACGGGACTACGAGAAGCCCGGTTACCGAACGGGCCTCAAACCCCCGAGATACGTTTGGAAGGGAGCTACGCTTAGCTCCATAATCGACTACATCCGATACTAACCTAGTGGTGGCTCCGATGGTTGCTCCGCCTTTCGCTGTAACGCGCCGCACAGTCCTCGCTTTCGCTGCTACAACCGGCGTAGCGCCTGCGATGGGGCAAAGTCCCCCTGTGGTCGCTTGGCTTTCGATCTACCCCCTGGAACAAGTTGACCGATATTTGCAGGCATTCCGCACCGGCCTCCTGGCCCAGGGCTTCGTTGATGGCCGCACCGTCCGCATCGTTGCACGGTCCGCAGAGGGTGACCGAGGTGAGCGCCTTACCAAGGTCGTCGCGGAGATCGTTGCGATGAAACCAGCGGTAATTGCCACTCAGGGCGGTGCCATTTACGCGGTCCGGGACATCACCACCATTCCGGTGGTGTATGGTTTCAGTGGAGATCCGATCATCGCAGGACTGACAAGTGACCTCGCGCGGCCAGGGCGCAATCTAACAGGGGTTACCTTCATGTCGACGGAACTGAATGCCAAGCGCCTGGAAATCCTGCGCGAGGCTGCTCCCGACGTGAAACGCGTGTTGCTCTTGGGCGACCCGATGCATCCGGGCTTCGAGCTAGAGGTTCTCACTTCAGAGCGGACGGCGCGCGCCCTTGGCATACAGCTTCAGTGGGTCCCGACCCGCAGCGTTGGAGAAGTGCGAAAGATCCTCGCCTCGCTCGATGCAAGCCCGCCTGATGCCCTCGTGTTCCTCCCCGACAGCGTCATGCTGGAGAGCCGCCAGTTGGTATCTGACTTTGCTCTCCGGCGCAAAATCCCGACCCTATCGGGCTGGACCGAGTTCGTACAGGCGGGTGGTCTGCTCTCCTATGGGCCCAACCTGGCGGAAAGCGTCAAGCGGGTTGGCTATCTCGCGGCCCGGATATTGCAAGGTGCCAAGCCCTCGGAATTGCCAGTCGAGCGGCCGGAGAAGTTTGAACTTGCTGTCAACCTGAAGACCGCAAAAAGCATCCAACTCGACATCCCGACTACGCTTCTGGCCCGTGCCGACGAGGTGTTCGAGTAAGAGTTTTGCGGGGATGAGGATGCTATCCGACGTTCACACAAGCGCCTTATGGAACAGGCGGATGTGACTCTTGCGAAGGGCATATGCCGGCAAAAAATAAATGTCGGGTTTGGTGGCAAGATGGCGCAGTGGATCGCATATGCCTCGCCACCTGCCGTGGATCGGGGCCAACCCCGACGAGCGGCCGACTCACCGCCCTTGTGCTGGAGACGATGGCACGCTGGATCGGGCGGCGGGGTGGCTTGACCATCCGTCGAGCGTGACTCCACTCCTCGCATGAGTCGAATCGGATTACGGGCCGAAGTTAACGGTCTCATCCTGTAGGCCCACCGCTGCGACGGCGTCCTGTTTTACGCCACGCGCAACAACCCTGAGCGCCCCGTCCGGCAACGGCCGCTGCAAGGCGAGCGCCTCGTCTGCCGGCGCTCTCATCCAAACGTAGCGCTCTTCCTCCGTCGTCAAGATGACTGGCATTGCCTTGGGATGGATTGCTCCAACCTCCGTGTTCGGCTCGGTGGTCAGGAATCCGTAGAGGTCGCAACTGACCTCGCCATCCTTTACCTTTCGCACGCAGGTCCAGTCCGTCCAGATGCCGGCGAAGCAGGCCAGCGTCCTATCCTCGTCAATGGCAAACCAGATATCGCCGCCGGCGCCCGCATTGAACTCTGAGAAGTTCGTCAATGGTACGAGGCAGCGATTCTCAGGATTGAGCCACCGCCGCCAATGCTGGCTTTTCACGTTGCGGATATTGGTCGTGCCCTTATCAGGCTCCATCCGGAGCAGTTCCTTGAAGTCGACCGCCTTGCCCTTGGCCTCGATCTTCTGCGCCCGGCGCTGAGCCGCCTCCAGCAGGGCTTTCTGTGAAGACGGCATGCCCCATCGCATCATTGTCAGCTCGCGACCATCCGACGTGTTTCGTACAACGGGGGCCGAGTAATCGGGGAAGATACCGGGCAACGGCGGAAGATTGCCGGTCGTGTCGCGGACGACCCGAAACAGGTCGCGAATGGCCTGTTGGCCTTTGGTGACGGAGTAGAGATTGCACATCGGCCCAACTTAGCCGAGTGGCAGCTAGGCTCAACCCAGCGAGCGTTGCTCCAGCCGGAGCCTTCGCCGGGCCCAGGTTTGTTTCGCGCGAGCCTTTGATCCCCGAAAGGGTGCTTCTCGATGTCCCGGGTGTAAGTCGTCTACCCGCGCGTCACCTTCGTGGCCGCGATCGCCAAACCATCGACGTCAGATCATGCCGTGCGGTGCACGCCGATCCGTTGCGCCCGGTCATCGAGGAGCGTTTCCATACCGAGAACCGTATCGGGTGTTCGACGCTCCAGTGCTTCGGCTGCACGTCGATCCGGGCGCCATCGTTTCAGCCTCACGAGTTACGTGAGAGTGGAGTCGCGGCGTCAGGCAGGCGGTCAGAGCCACCGGTTCCGGCGGAAACGCCAGTAAAGCCAACCGCACACCGACGCGATGATCGCCAGCACGAGGATATAGCCGTACTCCCATTGCAGCTCGGGCATGTGCTCGAAGTTCATACCGTAGATGCCGGCCACCGCGGTGGGCACTGCCAGAATGGCAGCCCAGGCGGCGAGCTTACGCGTGATCTCGGTTTGCTGCGCCTGTCCGGTCATGAGGCTGGTCTCGAACGCGAAGGCCAGCACCTCGCGCAGAGATTCGATCTCCTCCTGGACCCGGCGGATATGGTCGGAGACGTCGCGGAACAGGGGCTGCATCGCCGTATCGATCCCCGGCAACCCAGGCTGCTCCAGCCGTCGGCAGACCTCCACCAGCGGGACCGCGGCATTGCGTAGGCGCAGGAGATCGCGGCGAAGCTGGTACAGGCGGCTCACATGCAACGGGGTCGAGGCTTCCGCCAGGATGCGGTCCTCGATCCCCTCCACCTCCGCCTGGATCATTTCGATCACCGGCACGTAGTTGTCGACGATGAAGTCGAGGATGGCGTAGAGGATGAAGTCCTCGCCCTCCGAGAAAGCCTTCTGGGCCGCCTCGCAACGCTCGCGCACCGGGGTGTAGCTGGTCGACGCGCCGTGGCGCACGGAGACCACGTAGCCATGCCCGATGAACAGGTGCGTCTCGCCAAAGGTGATGCGCCCGTCGAGCATCTGGGCCGTCCGCGCGACCACGAAGAGCGCGTCGCCGTATTGCTCGAGCTTGGGCCGCTGGTGCGCCTTGAGCGCATCCTCGATGGCTAACTCATGTAGCCCGAACTCCGCCTGAAGACGGCGCAGCAGGTCGAGACCGGGTTCGTGCAGGCCGACCCAGACGAGGTGCCCCGGCTTTCGCGACCACTCGCCGACGTCCTCGATCGGGACCTCGGCCACGCGCCGGCCGCCGGCATACGCGGCCGAGGCGACCACCCCGGGAGTGTCCCCAGGCCGAGCCGAAACGAGCTTGAGAGCATCTGCCATGTGGAACCAACGCTTGTCGGCCGTCTCCGGTGCCCAATCAAGAGTACCCGCTTTCAAGGCCCGGGCGCGGGGTGGCAAAGTCCCCGGACGACCACGTTGAGCTGTGGGGAGCCACGGTGGCGGAAAGGGCGCTCACGGGTGGCGGACGCGGTGACCACGAGGGCGTCAAGCGCGACCACCGCGGTCTTGGTGACACCGGTCACGCGACGGCGGAGGTGATTGCAGCTCCAACCGCGATGACGATCCAAGCCGCTAAGGTTGGGTAACTTCTGATGCTCCGAAGCCCCTGGCCACGTCTGCTGCCAGGACCTTTCAAGTCGACAGGCTGTGGCGGTGCTTCCTCTACATGGTACCTTCCGCGCGGAAGCGCCTCTATGGAACCGGCCTTGCCTTTCTTTGGGGATCACCTGGCAGTGACAAACAGCAGTTGTCCTTCGGCATCCGTGACTAGCAAGACTTGGCCCGGCTGGAGCTTACGCGAGATGATATTCGCCCACGGTGCCATCCGGAGGTTCGGGAGCTCAAGCCCGGCTCGGTCCCAAACCATCCGGTCGTCAATGCATCGGTGAAAGAAATAGCGTGGCATGACTGGCTCCCAGTCGCCCCCGCCAGAGCCGCTGTGAAAATCAGTTTACCGGCGCTGCCGATTCTCAAAAAGTCTTCATTGGGGCAGGTAATTCGCGGAACACCCTTTATGGAGCAGGGTGGATGCGACTTTCATGAAGGCCAAAGGAAGGCATGAAGGCCAAAGGAAGGTCTCGGGGCCGCTGCGGCGTTGGGCGGCAAGATTGCGCAGTGGGTTGCCTAGTCCATTCCTTGGCCACGCCCGTTTTGGATACGCCCGCACCAATGCCCTCGGCTGTTTCACCCGTGTCACCAGGCAGCGCCCGATACTGGATCGTGTAATCTGGCACGGCGATCCACTCACCTTCGACGAACATCTGCACGCCGGTCAATGTCATCCGGTAAGGCGTCGGTCGACAATCCGTCTCATCGCAACAACGGTTCCCCAACCGGTCCTTCAAGGGCGAGTAGATGTCGTGCGATTCGGCGGGCGGCTCGAAAGAGACCAGGGCAATCGCTGTAAAGAGTTCAAGCTTGAGTGCCATAGGCCGCTCTCCCTCATAATGGGCTCGCGGCGCTCGTCAGAGCGTCGGAAACGCTACTCTGGCCATTCTACTCCCGAGTGATGCCCTTGTCGCGCGCAGCCAAGTAAGACAGTGAATTCCGACGGGAAGCGATACCCCACCGGGTAGCCTTCCGACCTCCCGCTGGGCCGCGGCACCCGCTAGCTTGAGGCAGATTGGCGTGTTCCAGTTCCAGCGCATCAAAAAAGACTACGTGCCTCGGGCTAGTATTAAGCTCCCGCAAGACGTGGGGACCAAAGCTGAGCATCTTCTAGGTGGAATTCAGCCGATGGTTTCAGCTCAGAGGTATCATCAAGCGTGCCAGCCTTGATAAAAGCTATTCCCGAAACGGAATCGCACCGGCTGACGATCGGCGACCCACAACGGGTACAGAAGCTCCGGTACACATCTTGCCCGCTGTCACCTCTGGTGACAAAAGTTCCTAGTGTTTCTCCTTCGACATGAAGCGCAGAGTCCTTAACGCCCACAATGAGCGAGAGATTGGAACCTGTCTGGCGCTGACAAGTCTTGCAGTGACATACCGCCGTGAATTGCGGCTGTTCATCACATTCGTATTTCACACCGCCACAGTTGCAATGTCCGGCGAGCCTCATAGGGGCCTCCCTCGTCAGCTCGACGAGGGGACGATCCTACTCCTGAGCAGGGCCCCTGTCGCGCGTGGGAAGGAAAGACGCGTCATTTCGATAAGTCGCTTTATGGACTTTATGGAACCGCATACCGTGTCGTTTGAGGGTATTCGGAAAATGATCTGCCGGCCCACCGCCCCCGCCCGGTAACCCGCAGTCTAACCGGCGCCGTAGAGCTGCAATCGGCGGTGAAAGGGGGCATCCTGCCCCAACCGTTGCGCAGGAGGCGGCCTCGAGCGCGCTTTAAGGGAATTCCCCGATCTCGCCAGAAATCCCGTCCAGCCCCTGTCGCTAGCCGCTCTTGGGCGTACTGAGAAAGAGCTAGGCCGGAAAAGTCGTCCGCTGCCTAGGCGCTAGAGGGACTGTCTTTGAGCCTCGCTTCTCGCGCTTGCAAGAGCCGCTTAATGCGATCCAGAACCACTTCGGGGTGATAAGGCTTTTCCAGGTGCGGACCCTGTTGGCAGAGCAGAGCGGCTTCCTTTGCAATTTGAGAGGGTGACCCCACCAGAACAACGTCGACATCGGGCTTGTTTGCGCGGATCCACTGTCCAAGGGTGAAGCCATTGAACGCCTCAGGGTCCGTCACGTCTACTAACGCCATGTGGAAGGTGAGCCCGGGTTCCTGCACAACCGCATGAGCTTCCTGTTCGTTTGCAGCTTCCACTACCCGATAGCCACATTCGCGCAAGTAGGTCGCGATTGAGTTCCTAACTAGAACGTCGGCATCCACTATTAGAATATAAGGCTGCGTCATTCGTAGTCCTCCACGAGACCTACATATGCTCGGATCTTGGAAATCACGTCTGCAATCCTGTAGGGTGTGGGGATTAACGTTGCGATGTTGACCGCCAACTTGGCGTCCAGATGGCCCGAGGTAAGCAAGATTTTTATGTCAGGACGCACGCGGGTAAGCCATGCTGCTAATTCGAGCCCATCCATGGACCCGGGCATCCGCACGTCAGAAAAAACCAGATCGATGGGATCTTGGCTGAGGACGCAGTCCACCGCCTCGTCCGCATTGGCGGCCTCAATGACATGAAATCCCGCGTCAAGGAGTTCATCAACCAGTAGCATTCTGATGATGACCTCATCTTCAACGACTAGTATCGCAGGACGGGGCTCGGACCGGGATGTTGGATCGCTGATATTGGCCAAGGGCAGCGCTCCAGAAAAGACGGCTACTACACGAAGAGCGGCTCGGGACAGCAGCTGACGTGCCCCTTCACCTCTTCAAGCTCGTAGAGCTGCCATCGGAGAATGGTGATGGTCGCCTGTTCAGGTCCAAAGACGGCGCAGAGCTTCGTGTATACGGWAGCTTTGGCCCTGTGGAGGGAGTCACGAGACGTTTGAGAAGTACAAGAAATGGCAGCTGAATCTTGAGCGAGAGGATGGCCTTCAAGTCGTTTACAAGGCCGAAGGCGCTCCTTCTTGCCAAGGTCTCCCATGGCAAGAAGGTGACTCCACTCTCGGTCAGAGCCCGAACCAGTCCTTCTGCAGGTCGATGGCGCCCTTGAGTTTGATCACGGCCTCCGCCGACTTGTCGTTATCGGTGTTGAGATAGACGTAAGTATCCTTCTTCGTTTTCTCATAGCGCACCTGGCCGGCTTTTGTGAATGCACTCGAGTCGATGAAGGAGAACTTCTGGTTGCCCTGCTTCCTCGCATTGGCGTCGATGGCGCTCAGGTCGATCCTATCTCCGTTGTTGCTGGAAAAGTCGATGATATAGTCGGCCTTCTTTTTGGACGAACTCGTGTCCTTTTCGCCGAAGACAAACACGTCCCTGCCGCTGCGGCCGGTCAGCGTGTCTTGGCCGGCTCCACCGATAAGCCGATCATTGCCGGTTCCGCCATCGATCCTGTCATTGCCAGATCCCCCGTAAATCCTGTCGTTACCGGAGCTGCCATACAGCCTGTCATTGCCGGAGCCACCGTCAATGCGGTCGCTTCCTGATCCCCCGTGAACAAAGTCATGCCCACCGTCGCCATAAAGGAGATCATTGCCGAGGCTCCCGTACAGAACGTCGTTGCCGCTCCCACCCATCATGGTGTCGTTGCCAGAGTCACCGCTGAGGCGATCATTCCCTAGACCACCGATAATGTAGTCATTGCCGGATCCGCCGCTGACACGATCGTTGCCGTCCCCCCCACTCAAGCGGTCATTCCCGCCAAAGCCAAAGATAATATCGGAGCTGAGACTTCCGGAAATCACATTGGCGAGGCTGTTGCCTCGGCCAATGGTTGCACCGTCTTGAAGGACCAGGTTCTCGACATTGTCGGCCAATGCATAATTGACCGACGAATAAACTGTATCCACGCCGTTATTGGCACCTTCGTTCACGACATCGCCGGGATTGTCCACGTAGTAGGCGTCGGCGCCATTGCCACCTGACATTGTGTCGGCACCTGGGCCCCCGACCAGTATGTCATTGTTGTTGCCTCCCACTAAAGTGTCGTCACCCGCACCCCCCCGCACAGTGTCGCCGCCACCAAAGTCGCTGACGAGGACTGTCTGGTCCGAGAACTGGACAGATTCGATATTGGTCAGGATGTCGGTACCGTCAGGACTCAGCAAACGGGTGTCGATGAATTGGATGCTTGTCGGCGAGAGGAAGTTTATCGTGTAGTCCGACCTTCTCCCCGTAAACACCGCGACATCTRTACCGGTGTCCCCATTCAATGAGTCGTTGCCGCCGCCGCCACTCAGAATGTCGTTCCCAATTCCGCCGGAGAGAACGTCGGCGCCGCCGCCGCTCCCCAACAGATCGTCGCCAGCGCCCGTGTCGATAACATCATTGCCGTCACCGGTCGTGATGTGGTCGTTCCCGCTGCCCGTGTAAATCGTGAAATGTTCGGTCGCCTGGAACCCAATCGAATTCCCGGTCAAATCGGCGAACTGGCCGTCATAGCCACCGAGCAGGGTGCCTGCGGTGAAGCCACCGCTCACGGCCGTATTAAAAGCCGAATAGTCGACGATCAGGCGGTCCTCTCCGGCGCCATTGGAAGAAGTGTCCGCGCCGCCCCGGACTGTAACGACGTCGTTGCCGCCACCCACGACGATGGAATCGGCCCCTACATTGCCTGTCGTGACGACATCATTGCCATCCCCAGAGGTGATTGTGTTGGGGCCGTCTCCGCCATCGATGAAATTGCCGCCATCCAGGGCGGTGATGGTGTCGGACCCGCTGCCGCCAATGATTGTGTTCGCACCCTGACCCGCGGTGACCGTGCTCGCACCATCGCCCGTTCGGATGAAGTCATTGCCAGCGCCGGTCGTGATGGTTTCGGCACCCGTGCCGGTCAGGACGGTGAAGTTTTCGAACGTGCCGTCCGTGATCGTGACCAAGCGCGAGCCGCCGGCTTCGGCGAAGTTCGTGGTTGAGTTGCCGGTGATTGCCCCTGTGCCGAGGGTGTAGTCGATCACCAACTGGTCTGTGCCCAATCCTCCGTCTACCGCGTCGGCACCGTCGGTGACGGTAATGACGTTGTTGCCGGCATTGCCGACAATTGTGTTGCCATCGGCGGCATCAAACACATTGATCGGAGCGGAGCCACCCAGGGTGAAGATCGGAACGCCGAGCGCTAGCTGCAACACAATCCCGGTTGAAGTGGATTCGCCCGAGACGGTCATCCCGTTATGTGTAACCGTGGCGGTCTCATTGCTGTAGCCGGCTTCCAGCGAGATCGTGTCTCCCGCGTTGGCGGCGAGCATCGCTGCCGCAATGGTTGGAAACGATGAATTTGGCCCGACCGTCAGTATAGGCATTTGATTCTCCTGGAATCGGTTGACCGCCGAGGGCACGGAGATACAGCGATCTCTACGGACGCCCACAGTCGTTCGCTCGGCCGAGAAGTGTCACGGCCAAGTGCCTTCAAATTTTCCATCGGTTGAAAAGCCAAGGTTAAAGGCAATGAAGCTAATTGGTTCCCTACGCTGTACATTGATACCCAACAGCTGATCAGGCCATTTTCAACCCGAACCGTTCAGAGGCGGCAAAGCGGCCCTGCGGATTCCTGGCCTTCGCCTTTGCCGCAACGTGGCGCGGCAGCCGCTCTTGCCCGAACGAAAGGGGCATTCGGCGATGTCGGGGCGGAAACGGAGAAGTCGGCGCGCCATCGGGAACGAGGCAAGGTAGATGTGGCATTTGAAAAGGCATTGCGAAAGTTCGCCAGCTTGCCGGTTCGACCACTCTCGGATGCTGCGAAGGGGAAGGGGAGACCAATATGAAGCCGGGACGCAATCCGCGACGCGCCTATGAAGCGGATGGGCGCGAGGTCGAGCCGCCCACCGTCGCTAGTGAGATGGCTAAGGGATACCGCACCGTGTCGGCCTTCTGCGAAGCCGCCGGCTGCGGGCGTAACGCGCCGGTTAAACTAGCCGCCTTTCCGCCCTCGCTTCCGATTCCAGACATCGCGCTCCGGCTTCGTTGCACCGCCTGCGGCGACCGCCGGGGCATCAAAATCCACATCAACGTCAACGAGCTTTACGCAAAGTCATGGGGTGGCGAAGGTTATCATGGAATTCGCACGAGCGATCGATAGCTTGGGCTGGGGGGTAAATGGACAGACCGGAAGTGATAGGGGCGCGACTAAGATTGTTGAGACTGGCCCTCGGTTACGAGCAGACAAGGCCGTTCTGCCGGCGGCTGGACATCAGCGATCAGGCTTGGAGCAACTACGAATGCGGCCGTCGCCGCATCTCGCTAGACGAGGCGATAAAAGTGGTCACGAAAACCGGAGTTTCGCTCGATTGGATCTATCGAGGCGTAGAACACACCTTGCCGCTGCACCTCGCTGAGAAGATTAGCGCTTTTGGCGCCAAGGAAAAGCCATTCGGGTGAAGGCTCCGCCCCCTCTGTTCGGGTAGGTTGCACATTATTTCCGAGGAAGTTACGCAATGCTCGGCTGTGAACTACAATCGTCCTCGACTCACCGAATTTGGGACTGCATGGACAAGCCAGAGATAATTGGGGATCGTCTACGGCGCATCCGTTTGGCGCTTGGGCACACCCAGGCAAAGGCTTTTTGCGACTCGATGGGCTTGCTCGATACTGCCTGGAATAACTGGGAACGCGGTCGCCGCATTATCCCCCTCAACGCCGCTCTCAAGGTAGCGGGCAGGACAGGCGCTTCTCTCGATTGGATCTATCGCGGCTTCGACCACACACTCCCCAAGCATGTGGCGGACAAGCTCGACGCCTTTGATGCCGGGACGCGCGGATGAGTTTGCCCCGCCCGATGTATCTCGCGGCCCTCGATGATGAGGAACGACGGTTTCTTCTGTTCTCTCCGGGCATCGGCTGGACGATCGGTTGCTATTTCGATGGCGCCTGGCGGGCGGGATCCGGCGCCAGGCGGGCCGGCGCCCCGCGAACTTTTTCGCGAAAGCAGCGGAAATTAAAACAAGAGGGGCGCATCGGATGGGCGGGGGGAGGGCCATTTCTGCAGCGCCCCCGCCCCGTGTCGGCGGCGCGAGAAATTGCCAACGCGCTCGATGGGCGAGATGATCGCCGCCTACGCTCGGGAGGGCTTATGACAGCAAATCTGGAAGACGACGATATCCTTGATGTCTTGCTGGACGTGCGCCACAGCGGCGGCACGGCCACCATCGCCGAATTCAACCACCATTACGGCGAAAAGGCGGGATTGCTGCGGTGGATCCTGATCCCGCGCTACGTGATCGAGCGCGACGGCTTTGTGGTTCTCACCAAGGAGGGCGAAGCGTGCGCCGATGGGCGCCCCTTGCTGCGCTGGCCGATCAATCTTGAGCCTGACGGGTCGGTCGTCGCCCAGGACGGCGAAGTGTTGGGAACGTGGGAAGGCGACGAGAATGACTTTCCGAGCTTTACCTCCGCATGCGGGACCGTGCGGTTTTTTGATCCCTTCACCAAGTTTCTCTGCGAAAAGATCGAGAAGTGGCGGAATGAGCGCGCAGCATGACTTCGAGCCCGGCTCCGCGTTGACGGTCGTCACCCGTTCGGGTGATGCAATAGCGACCCATGGGTCGCATTCGGGGTGATGGTCGCGCGCGCCGCGGTGATTCGGAGAAGCCCCTTTATGGAATGACCCAGTATTCTGTACCCTGCTGCCTTGCCGCCGGCCAAAGAATCCTGACTCGGACCATTGCAGCGGGTCCATACGAAACTCGCGCGGAACGGGTTCGCTGCGCCCTCACGAATGGGGTCGTGCCGATGTCATCGGTCCAGAGTGATCGCGCAAGCTCCCAAAGCGTTCTATCAGGCGTCAGCGCCATTTGGCGGCGGTCCACCGTCCCGAACAGGCGATCCTCCCAGTGAGGGTCCAGTGGCCGGAGCCCGATTCCCCCGCGAGATTCCCTGTCACATCAACCTTGGCCCCACCACGGCGTTGGAGGCTGCCAAGCACGCGGCCGCTGGGCTCAAGCCCGCCGGTGACATCGGCCCTCGTCCGCCCGGAGGCATTGCGAGCCACTCCATTCTCAATCAAGACCGCATAAACATGCTTTCGACGACAAGCGCCCTTCTCTGGGATGGTCGACACGGTCCAGCGCCCGTCGAACTGCGACTGCGCCATGCCCGTGGTGCTGACCGGGATGAATGGCGCGGCAAGTAAAAGGCTGAGCAGCAGTCGGTTCATGGCGGGGTCTCCCTTTGGCGTTTCAGACAAGGTCGATGCGCGATGCGGCTGTCGTAGCCGCGATCCCATAGCCGCTTACTTCGGGCGACTGACGGGGCTGAGACAAGAGCGACAGTAGGATCTGGCTCAGGATGCAGCCGGATCGTGCCCTCGCGGCATCTGCCACGTCCTCGATGGCAGCGGCACCCCCCCTCCGCTATGAAACATTCCTTACGCGAGGGCTCGGTAGACCGAGGCACGGCCAATCCCGAGGCGCTTGGCAATCTCGGATGGCCCCACACCTTCCGCATGAAGGGTCCGTACCCGGTCGGTGTCGATGCTCGGTTTCCTGCCCTTGTAGACCCCTTGGGCTTTGGCCTTGGCGATCCCCTCCATCTGCCGCTCCCGACGAAGGTTCGTCTCGAACTCGGCAAAGACTCCCAGCATGTCGAGAAACGCTTTCCCGGCTGCCGTACTTGTGTCGATTGGTTGTTCCGTCGCCTTCAGGTGAGCGCCCTTGGCCTTCACTTCCCGCACCACGTCTTGCAGATCGGCCACCGAACGGGCCAGGCGATCAATGCGCGTGACCACGAGCGTGTCGCCCTTCCGGAGGAAGGCGAGGAGGGTGTCCAATTCGGCACGTCCGGTTCGTGAAGTCCCGCTGCGTTTCTCTGCTCGGATCGGCTCGCAGCCTGCTGCCTTTAACGCCTCGAGCTGCGTCGTCAGATCCTGGTCGTTCGTCGAGACACGCGCATAGCCGAACTTGGTAATCTTCCGCCCCCAATGCCTCAATAGCTTCTAGACCCTTTCTTCATGGCGTTTCAGAATACGATTGTCAATCCTATTGAGACGCGTTTTCCGTCTCATCAACATGTCTCTGAGGGGTATACCCATGCGGGACTTTGCAGGCATGGGTGGGCTAGGTCGCGGTAGTCGACAACACCATGATCAGTCGGCTTCTCTCGGGTTGCATGCCACGACATTCTTTTAGCTGTATACTTGGGCATGATGCTCACGTTGGGCTCCAGAAYACGGGAGATGGCCCATGCGCCTCAACCTGGTTCTCTGGCACCGTGGAGATGATCACAGGCAGCCTACCCTCAATATGAAGGTTCTCGCTTGCCTTATCGCGCTCGGCTCTCCCGCGTTGGCTGTTGCCCAAACCGGAGCAAAACTCCCCAAAATTGGGTTGCTGACCTGGGGTGCCTGCGAGATGCCCGACCTGATCGCTGCTCTGAGGAATCTGGGCCGCGTCCCAGGTGAGAACATTACGTTTGAATGCCGTTCTGCGGGGAAACGCTATGAGGGCTATGTATCGGCAAGCGCTGAACTGGTGCGACTTCCAGTCGATGTGATCGTCTCGGAGTCCGAACCAGCCAGTCACTTGGCAAGGTCGGTGACCACGACCATTCCAATTGTCTCGATCCTGAGCGGTGACCCGGTCCGCTCCGGGCTCGCCCAGAGTCTCTCCAAGCCGGGCGGCAACCTGACGGGCCTAACCTATTACGCGACCGAGCTGACCCCCAAGCGCCTCGAATTGCTGAAGGAGTTGATTCCGGGCATCTCGTCAATTGGTGTGTTGGCGAACCCGCTCGTATCCTATCTTCCCTTCGAGGAGGATACGAGGCGGACCGCGATAGCCCTCGGCCTTGCGCTGGTTGTGAAGCAGGTTCGACAGCCGAACGAGTTGGACGACGCCCTGCGTCAGATGAAGGCGGAGGGGGCACAGGCCGTCTTTGTGCTGCCTGACATGATGTTCGCGTCTGAGGCGAAGCGCATTGCTGATCTAGCGTTGGCTGAGCGTTTGCCCGTGATGGCCTGGGGCACCTGGTTCACAGACCTGGGAGGTCTCATGGCCTACTCGGCAGAATACAGGAGCCTCGTGCGCCGCCTTGCCGTCTACGTGGACCAGATCCTGAAGGGGGCCAAACCGGGCGATCTGCCAATCGAACAGGCATCTCGTCTCGAGTTGTCTCTCAATCTGCGCACGGCCCGCACCCTCGGGGTGACAATCCCGCCCGAGTTCCTACTCCGTGCCGACAAAGTGATCGAATGACGGATCAGCCTTGAAGAGGTTCAACAGCGGCGTAGAAGTTCTTACAGCTGGTTCCAAAAAGAGGCTTCCGCGAATTACGCGATGGATTGCTACTGGCCATGCGGCGGCAGGATCGCGCACTTCGTGACATACGGCACGACCTCATAGGTGTCGATTTCAAAACCTGACCCGCACCAGTGTCCGCCACCCGTGTCTCCCCTGTCTCCCGAAAGCCAGAGATATTGGATCTTCTCGTTTGGCACGTTGATCCAGCGCCCATCGACGAACATCCTCACCCCACTTGGGGTCACTTGGTAGGGCGCGGGTTGGCAATCCATACTGTTGCAGCAGTTCCGGCCCTGCCTGTCCTTGAGCGCCGAGTAGATATCGTGGGCCATGGTTTGCAGCGGCAGGCTGACGATGAGAACGGTGGAAATAACGGCAGATCTTAAAGACATACGCCCCTCCCTTACGGGTGGCCTAGTCCCTCAGGTGCGGCTCGGGGCCCAGTGTCGGATCCCCGAGGGGGAGCGAGAAAGGCAAGGGCAACAGCAGGCGTGAGAATACGCCTATTCCGCTAGCCCTGCAATTTGGCAGTTCAATAATACAGTTCCGCGAAATGAGCAGCCGGTGATTGGTGCCTTGACCTGCATTAGAGTAAAATGGTGATCCGCAACACGCGGGAGGCTCCCATGCGACAGGTTCTACTTGGTTTGCTTGGAGTTTTGGCAGTGGGTGCTGCCCAAGCCGAGACCTACAGCTTCTCCTCGGTGATGAACGGTTTGTGGGCCGAGCAGACGATCATCAACTGTACTGGGCCGCAGACCAACGGCGGCGAGCGTGTGCCTCAAGGCTGCACGTTAAGTGAACGGGCTATTGCGTACCCGAGCCATGATCGCCATACGACCGGCGTCGCCTGTGCGGCTGGGCATCCCATTGTGTTTCATCCCAACGGCACGCTGGCCGCGTGTACGCTGGATGCGGAGCAGCCGGTTCCTACTACGGGTTTTAATATCCCGGTATCGCTAGGGACCTGCAAGGGACTTGTGCGCTTCGACAAGGACGGTCGCGCGGATTGTTAATCGTCGCAGTTACGGGCACCAGACGTTGGATACAATCCACTAGTACCGCTCAAAAGGACTGGAGCTAATGGCGCCGCAGAGGCTACGGACTCTTCACCGGTCCCTTTATGATGGGTTCTGTCACCAGAAATCCTTGTGGTCGTTTACGATCTCTTTTTCGAGTTCAGGGAATGGGCCACGGATCGCTACATGGCGCCGTCCGGCGGCGAACACCTGGTGACAGCTCAGATCGAGGGTCAGATTCTCCGGGTTGTCTCCGGTCAGCTCGGCCAACCGCCTTTCGCTGAGTCCGTAGACCACGGTGCCGATGCCAGCCCAGTAACAGGCCCCGGCGCACATGCAGCACGGCTCGACCGAGGTCACCAGCGTGCATCGCTCCAGAAAGGTCGGGTCGTATTGCTGCGCTGCCGCGCGGGCCACGTTTGCCTCTGCGTGGCCAACGCCGCGATCCCGCGCGTAGGTGTTGCCCGAGGAAAGGAGCACGTCGCCCCCCGGCCCGACTAGGAGCGCCCCGAAGGGATGATTGCCACTGGCGCGGCTCTCGGTGGCGATCTCCACGGCGAGACGTAGATATTCGGTATCGCTCCTCATGACCGCCTCCTTTATGCGGCAGCATAGGGTCGAGTTCCCTCGATCTCTTTCATGCGCTCAATCGTCGACTCGGATCCAGCTTGGAAGTCACAAAAATGCATTATCATTGCATTTCATCGATTGTCATTATCAAACACAATTCAGTAACTTAGCCGTGATATCTCCACCCCGACAATTCCCTCAAAATCACTCCAAAACGCGCCCGATCTGGGAATCTCGCGCCCGAATAGCGCCCGAGAATACGGTGGGGAACGGCCAAGTCAGCATTGTCCCGGGCCCTGCCTATTGGCAGTGTCAAGGAAAGAAAACTGCGCTCGCTGATTTGGAGATGTTTCGCTTGTCCGACGATTTCGAGTACGACGTTGCCTTCAGCTTTAACGCCCTCGATGAAGGCATCGCCACCCAATTGAACGACCTACTGGCCCCTCGCTTGAAGACCTTTCTCTATAGCGAGCGCCAGCGAGAGATCGCTGGCACGGACGGCCAGGAAAGCTTCAGCGCAGTCTATGGAAAGAAAGCGCGCTTAGTGGTGATCCTGTTTCGCCCAGAGTGGGGAGAGACGCCCTGGACCCGAGTTGAGCAAGACGCGATCAAGAACCGGTCGCTGAACGATGGGTGGGATTTCACAACATTCGTACCAACCGTCGCAAAACCAGAGATGCCCCCATGGCTACCAAAGACACGGCTCTACGTCGGGTTGGAGAGGTGGGGGATCCAAGGTGCTGCTGCGGCAATTGAGGCGCGAGCCACCGAGCGCGGTGCTGACCCCAGACATGAGAGCGTGATCGATCGCGCAGATCGCTTTGCCCGCGCCGCAGACCTGAAAGAGAAGCAGACCCAGTTTGACTGCAGCGAAGGCGGCGTCAAAGCAGCGATGCTGTCGTTCGCAAAGTTCAGCGAAAATCTCGAAGCGGCGGCCCACGACATATCAGCCCGGGGTGTTTCAATTAGGTTCCAGCAGTCTCAACAGTACCGCATCTTGTCTGGGCTATCGCCCTGCTCTGCCATCTGCGAGTTCGCTCCGATCTATGCAAACAGACTTGAGAACGTTTACCTAAAAATCGACATTCATAAGGGTTTTCCGCGATTGCCTGGGTTTACGTCTTTTGGGGAGTCACGAAAGCTAAAGACACTGCGTTACGCCTACAGACTCGTCCAGCATGGCCGCCAAGCCTGGGTCGCGGTCGACGAAAACGGGCGAGAATTCACAGCCCAACAACTCGCCGAGCACGCCCTTCGTGTCTACATGGATACAGCGGAGCGGACCAAACCATAGGTTGGTCAGGACGGGTCAGGCGTACTTTCCCGGAACTTTGCCAACTCTTTCTCGGCACGCTCCCTCTCCTCATCCGTCCTAGCCTCGTCCACATGCGACTGCAGGATGCGGCGCATCTTGTCGGCGCCCGGCTCCTCCTGGTCGGAGCCGGCTTCGCGCATCGATTTGAAGAATAGGATCACCATGACCCTATTCAGCGGTGACAACATCACGGCTTCGATGAAAGCGCGAGCCGCTTCAGCATTGATGGCATTTCCGTAGGCGCGCAGGCGTCCCACTCGGGCGGGAGCCCCATGAGCCAGCGGGAATGTGCCGGATTTAACTGGCCGCCACTTTCCATCCCGGCAGTGCAGCCAGTCAGCATCTCGCCAGAAGCCGTTAGTCGGGCCGGTTGTTCGAGCTGCAGATACTTCGCCATCACTTGCAGCGACGTGATGGCTGTGCGGTTGCTGTTCGTGCCATCCCTTTGGCCCATGCGTTTTTCATCGCAAGGTGTGCTTCCGGCGTCTTGTTGTCGTCGTTGGCCACTGGTGTCGGCCAAACAGACACGAGAGTTACTGCATCCTGCAAGTTGACTGCGTGCCCCCCAGCCTTCCGCTTCATTGGGTCTTGCCCCTTCCCGCGCAGGCTGTTTGGACTGCCCGCTGTGGGCGTCGGCCACCCAGTGGAGTCTGTTTCGGATATGCGGAGCACCGACGCCCGCAGCTGTGCTGTCTTGCGGCAAAGGACAATGCCAGGAATCGCATGGCGGCTTCGCCGCGCTTGAACGGTTCGGCTTGGAAATCCCTTGTTTTCTATGCTCGAGAGGCCGATCGTCCGGCACGCTCAAAGTGCCCCACCATGAGACTACAGCCCAGCCGCAGCTGGAGCAGCGAATGTGCAAGCCCTGCTGCCCTTGCCGTTTGGGTTCGCCCACCGTCGGCATGAATCGCTCCATGCCAGAACCAAGCAAGAACATATGTTGGGCGGGAGTTACAGCCACAAGGCGCTCGCACGGTGTGGATTGCGGGGAAAATGCCAAGGGACCGCACGGGAACCGCCACCATTCCCGTTTGTTTGT
The DNA here is from genome assembly GCF_056402495.1 of Microvirga sp. P4_A5. Taxonomy (NCBI): domain Bacteria; kingdom Pseudomonadati; phylum Pseudomonadota; class Alphaproteobacteria; order Hyphomicrobiales; family Methylobacteriaceae; genus Microvirga; species Microvirga sp. P4_A5. The sequence goes on from NZ_JBFUHH010000032.1 coordinate 28,820, forward strand.
CTGAGCGGCTCGTTCTCTCTAACGACGAAGCACGCAAGCGCCCTGGCTGGTTTCGGTGACAATCCAGCGGGGCGCGACCTTGGAACATTCAAACATTTATAGAGGTTGATTTGCGCGGGTCCTTCCCCCCGGCGGGGCAAACCGGCCTGTGCCCCCCACGGCTGGGAGGTGGTGTGCTCCTTGATCCGCCACCTCGCCTCCGAGGGCAGCTTAACCCGCCATTAGCCTTCCCGCACGCCCTTGAAGGATGGATGTCGAAGGTTGCCGTCCAGAGTCCGGCCTCGGTATTTCACCTCAACGCGCATTTCCGGCTTGGTCCAGACAACACCCTTGTCCTTCAGGCCCCCAATTGGTGGCTTGCTGATGACGAGGCGATCGAGCTGCCGCTTCATCTCTCGCGCGCTGGCGACGGTGAACCCGGTTCCGACACCCCCGGCAGGGTAAAGCACCCCGTCCCGCTCCTCGGCCAGGCGAATGCTGCCGAGGCCGCCGTCTGTGGTCTCGTAGCCGACGACGACAAAGGTCATAGAGAACGCATTTGGTTTTGCGCCACTCGTCGCGACGACTCGAGCGATAAGGGGCGTCTCGACGCTTCGACACAATTCCCTCAAGTCCGTGCCGGCAGGCATGCGCCCACTCCGCGGGCCACGATCCGGAGCGCACCATCTGGCAACGGCCGCTGCAAGGCAAGCGCCTCGTCTGCCGGCGCTCTCAACCAAATGTCGTGCTCTTCCTCCGTCGTCAGGATGACCGGCATGGCCTTGGGATGATCGCTCCCGCTTCCGCGTTCGGCTCGGTCGTCACGAACCCGTAGAGGTCGCAACTGACCTCCCCCTCCTTCACCTTTCGCACGCACGTTCAGTCCGTCCGGATACCGGCAAAGCAGGCCAATGGCCGCTCCTCATCCAAGGCAAACCAGATATCGCCACCAGCGCCCGCGTTGAACTCGGGAAAGCTCGTCAACGGAACGAGGCAGCGGTTTTCTAGATTGAGCCAACGCCGCCAATGCTGGCTTTAACATTGCGAATGTCGGTCGTGCCCTTGTCCGGCTCCATCCTGAGCAGCTCCTTGAATTCGACCGCTTGGCCATTGGCCTCAAGCTTCTGAGCCCACCTGCGCCTTGAGGAGGGCTTTTTGAGATGACGGCATGCCCCAGCGCATCATGGTGAGCTCGCGGCCATCCTCGCGGCTGCGAACGACAGGAGCCAAATAGTCGGGAAAAAATGCCGGGCAGTAGCATTGCCGGTGGCGTCTCGTGAGACGCGGAACAGATCCCGAATGGCCTGCTGGCCCTTGGTGACGGAGTAGCGGTTGCACATTTTGCAGCCTAACAGATCGGTTTGCCTGCAAAAAGTCCGCCTCTTTCGCGCCTGAAAGGATCGGATGGAGGGACGAGGATGAGGACTTGCCTCTTGGGCTCTGAATGGAAGGTTAAGAAGCGTTCGGAAAACAATGAAGGTGAAAGCATCTCCCAAGCGTGCGGAGCGCCTGTCTCGCCACCAATCGATCGTGAGATGCCTACTGGCGGCACGTCAATGACTGTCCCTTCTTGCCATAATCGGAGGAGTGCAAGACTCGGCTTGCGGAAAGCCCTACTTCGAATTTGACGGCAGGCGATGGAGACGTGAGGTGGATCCAATGCGCTCGAGCTCGGGCAAAACGGTAACGTCCCGGAGCCCCTCCTATGTTGCAGAGGATGGCGAGAAGGCAGGGCCACCGAGCCCCGAAGAACCGCCGCAACAATTCCGACCGTAATTGGGGCCTTTGAAAAGCAGTCTGTCCTTATGCGGCGCCACTCGAGAGTTGGCACTGGCCCTTTGCATGAAATTCAATAGCAGACATCGCGTCCTGAAGAGATGGGTATGGCGATGGCCTTATTCCAAGCAGCGCGGAGTTTGGGGCCGGGAAAATGGTGTAGGTTCCGGCGTCTGGTTGCTTGATCTCTCCGAGGAGCCTTCCGAGCCGGTCGTTCAACAGCCATGTACTGTTCCCTTTGAGAGTTACGACCACGTCCATAAAAAGACCTCCAGCTGGCCTACCCATTCTCCACGAAGATGGGCAGGCGACGGCTAAATCATTGGTCACAGTCGCGGCGGGCAATTGCTTGAGCTCTTACCTATCGGATATCGAGTCCGAGGTGCGTCTCTTTGCGGTCGCTTTACCTGAGGCAGTCAAGATGGCCTTGAGAAGTTCGATCGAATAAGCCCCAACCTTCGACGCACTGGATTTCCAAACCGCTGGATCTGGATCGTGTCAAGAACTCGCACCCTCTCAGCAGAGGCGGTACGGTGGTCACCGTGCACCCGCATTCCGCAACTGCCGAAAGCGGAGCCGGTTCAAGCTATTGAAAAACAAAATGGAAAATGGTGCCGCAAGAGGGATTCGAACCCCCGACCCCCTCATTACGAATGAGGTGCTCTACCAGCTGAGCTATTGCGGCGTCGCGCTCGTGTCAGAGCGGAGCGCGACCTCATAGCCGCAAGGATGGCGATTGGCAAGGGACCCACCCGGTCGTTCAGCGCCCTTCTATCCGAAAATGCCGCGTCGCGCCGTCGGTTCCGGGCTGAGGCCGGGATCATCCGGCGGGGTGGCCGGGAAGACGACCGCTTCCGGCTTCGGCCTGGCGGCCTCGGGCGTCGCAATCGGCTCCTCGACGTGCTCCGGCGGCTTTTCGGCGATGACGGGCTCCGGCAGCGCGACCGGTTCCTCCGGCTCTGCGACAGGAAGCGCCCGCCGGTGATCGTCGAGATCGGCCGTCACATCGTCGCTCATCGTGAGTTCCGGCGCCACGAGAACGTCCGGCGGCGATTGCCAGACGAAGGCGTCGAGACGGCCCGTAACCGGGGAGATCGGCGACCATTGGTCCGTCACCACCCCGTCGGCGATCCAGGCGGGATCGCGCGGTGCGCGGGTGGCACGGGCGAGCCATTCGCGGCCCCGGCCGGTGGCGCCATGCTCAGCCTGTTCGAGATCCGACATGAGGAGGCAGACCCGCATGGAGGGGCGTTCCGCCAGAAGCGGCTCCAGGGCATCCCGCGCGCGGTCGAATTCCCGCGCCTCGAGAGCCGCCCGGGCGACGGCCAGCCGCCCTTCGGCGGCGCCCTGCGAGAGGCGGGACAGGGTTTCGGCCCGCTTGAGGCGGTCGAGCGCGGAATCGCCCTGACGAAGATTGAGATAGACCTCCGCGAGATCCGGATGCGGTTGAAGCCGCCACGCGGCTTCGATGATTTTGGCTGCGCGACGAAGATCGCCCTTCCGCGACAGCAGCCGCCCTGCAAGCGCCGCCGCGGGCTCGAGCCCCGGCGCGAGCTTGACCGCATCCTGCGCGATCGCCAGCGCGCGATCGGAATCGTGCTCGGCGCGGTCCAGTGCGTCGGCGGTCATCAGCACCGCCCGATGGCGCCGTGCCGTGGCCTTGTCGACGAGGCCCAGCGAGGCGCGGCGCTCGACGGCATCGAGCGCTCCGCGCCAATCCCGGTCGGCGCACCGGGCCTCGAGCACCGCGTCGCTCGCCCAGGTGGCGGCAGGCGCGATGCGGATGGCTTCGCCGGCATATTCGCGGGCTGCGTCCCCGTCGCCGCGACGGCGCGCCTCGACGAAGAGGCCGCGAAGGCCGAGCACCCGCGTCTCGTCCTCGTCCATCATTTCGGTGAAGGCCGCCTCGGCGGCGATCCGGTTGCCGGAGACCTGAGCGGCCTGCGCCTTGAGCAACAGGGTCAGGGCCTCGCGACCGAGGAGCCGCTCGGCTTCGCTCGCATAGCGCCGCGCCGCGATGGGGTCGCCGGCGCCGACCGCCACCATGCCGCGCGAGACCGCCTGGTAGCCCCGGGCGCGTCGTCGGGCGCGGGACGCGAAGGTCAGCCGCGCGGGCAGTCGCAGCAGGGTCGAGATGGCGGCCCAGAGAAGCGCCAGCGCCAGCGCGATCGCCACCAGCGCGATCGCCGCGACCGCCACCGAGGTCTGAAGCTCATAGCCGCCGAACGTCACCAGAACGGTGCCGGGGCGATCCGCGAGCCAGACTGCGCCAAACGCCGCGACACAGAGTAGACCGATGAAGACGAGAGCACGCCACATGCTGRCTTTGTCCTTTTGAGAGATCGCCCGGAAAATGCCCCCGCGGGGGCTCTCCGACATCAAGATCAGTTAGCAGATCGCCGGCAGCTTTCGCACCGCCCTCGACCTCGTCCTCAAGGCGACGGCCGCGCCAGCGCCGCGATCGCATCGTTGGCGACCGCCTGCGCGCCCGCATCGGCGGCGGCCCGTGCTTTTGCGCGCGCAGCCCATTCGTCGGAAAGACGGCGGGCCGGCTCGGGCAATGTTTCCCRGGCGGCCACCGCCTCCTGGGCATTGCCCCGTTCGAGCGCCTGTTCGATTCGGGCAACGAGGCTGGTGACATCGGAGGAGCCGGCCTCGTCCACGGGCCGAATGGTCACGACCTTGTCGGCCATGCGCAAAAGCCGGTCAGTGAAGCTGCCCGCGACCGCCCGATCGTCACGCAGGATCGCCGCGCTCAATGGCTCGAAACTTTTCGCGAGGGCGCCTGTGGTGGGGGCGCCCTTCTCGGCGAAAGGCTCGAGGGCGGAAAGCCGCGCCGCGTCCGTCCCGTTGGCCCGCAACGCACTGAGCGTCCCGGCATAGGGCGTGCCGAGCCGGAGGGCGTCGGCGACCCGTTGCGCCAGCACAATCCGGACCGTCGCCCTGGTGGCCTCGCCCGGGCCTTGCGAGAGCCGCTTCGAGAGATCCTCCACCTGAGTGGCCAGGGCCGAACGGGCCTCCGTGGCGGCCTGCTGGTTGGACTGGAGCTGGCCCTCGATGGCCGAGAGGCGCTGGGTGAGATCCGCGATGGCCGCCTCATCCCTGGAATCAGGGACCGGCACCGGTCGGTTGAGCGCCTGCTCGGCGGCCGCCTGCGCGGCGGCGACGCGCTGGTCGCCGGCGGTCCGAGCGGCTTCGAGAGCCTGAATCCGCGTCTGCATGGCCTGCACGGCATTTGCCGGCGCGCTGTTCTGCGGAAGCGATGCGACCCGCTGCTCCAGCGCCGCGATTCGAGGGTCGAGAGACGGCGGGCGAAGATCCTGCAGGGCAAAAAGCAGGCCCGCGCCCACCACTCCGCCCAGCAAGGCGGCGGCCAACATCGGCAAGAAGAGGCTCGGGCGACGCGGCGCGTCCGGAGTTCCCGGCCCGGGCCCGGACATCCCGAGGGGTTCGGCGTCCGAATCGTCGGGAGGGAGCGGCGGAGCGTCACCGACCGTGGGCTCGACTGGCGTGGCCGGGTCGACCGGCGCCGCCATCTCGATCGCCACCGCTTCCCTGATCAGTTCGTCGTCGCTCGAGGCAGGCTGCGGCGGCGGTTCCGGGCTCGTTTCCGTCACGACCGTCGACGGCAGATCGATGGTTGCCGGCTCACGGCGCGGCTTCCTGCGCGGGCTTTTGGGGGCGGACGGATTGGATTGATCTGTCACGGGACACTCTTCAGTCAAAAGGGAGCAAGCTTGAGCGCAGTGTTTCGTTCCCCGTTTTAACCCCGGATTGCCAAAGAAGCGACCGACGCGTCAAAAATCGAGGAGCCGAAGCAACGCCGTCTCGTCCGGGGACATGGCGATGCGGACCGCCACCCCCCTTCTGCGCAACGGTTCTGCCACGTCGTCGGAGAGGCAGAGATGCGGGAAGGCGCCCAGGGTCGCGGCGAGGCCCGCCCCTTCGGCCAGACCGAGAAACAGCTCGGCGCTCCGGCGCGAATAGTGCAAGGCGGCGCCGATTCGGCCCTCCGCAAGGGCGTCCCGCGCCGTCTCGGGCAGGGTCTCGGCCGCGGCCGCCTCGTAGGCTTCCCACAAGGTGACGCTGAAGCCTGCCGCGCGCAGCGAGACGGCCGGCTCGTCCTTGTGATGCCTCGCCGTCACGTGGAGAAGAGACGCCGGGGACGGGAGTTCGCGACGAATCAGCGCCGCGAGCGAGATCGCGTCGCCGTCCGCAACGCGGATACGGGCGAAGCCGAGGTCGTGCAATTCATCCGCCGTCCGAGGACCGACCGCGAAGACGGGGATGTCCCGCCCCCGCCATGTGGCGAGCGCCTCGGATGCGTGGAGGCTGGTGACGATCAACGCATCCCACTTCCCCGTGGGGCACGGATCTCCGGTGGTGACGATTCGAATGACCGGGGCCACGACGGCGCCGTGTCCCAGTTTCCGCAACCGGGCGGCCGTTTGCTCGGCATCCGCCTGCGCCCGCGTGACGAGAACCTGCATCAGGGAGCCAGAAAGCCGTCGGGCATGCGAGACAGCAGGTCGAGCCCCGCCTCGCGACCGATCGCGGCCGCATCCGCAACGGCGCCCCGCCGCCTCACCTCGATGGCCTCGGCTCCATTCGGCCGGAGAACGAGGCCTCGAATTTCGATGTCGTCGCCCATAAGCTGCGCGTGCCCCGCGATGGGCGTGCGGCAGGACCCGTCGAGCACGGTCAGAAAGGCCCGCTCGGCCGTGACCGCATGCCCCGTCGCCTCGTCGAGAACGGGCTGGAGATGTCGGCGCGTGGCCTCGTCGTCCGTCCGGATCGTGATGGCGATGGCGCCCTGGCCGACGGCGGGCAGGAAGTCCTCGGTCTCGAGAATCGTCGTCACGTGGTCCGTGAGACCGAGCCGCCGCAACCCCGCCATCGCCAGGAGCGTGGCATGGACCTCGCCCCGTTCGAGCTTCGCGAGCCTCGTCTGGACGTTCCCGCGAAGGAGCGTGACCTGCAGGTCGGGCCGCACGCGCCGGATCTGCGCCTGCCGGCGCAACGATGCGGAGCCGACGATTCCGCCCTCGGGCAGTTCCCGGATGCCGGTGTAGTCGCGGCTGATGAAGGCGTCCCGCACATCCTCGCGCGGGAGGTAACCCGCGATCACGATGCCGTCCGGAAGGGCGGTCGGCAAATCCTTGGCGGAATGCACGCCGATATCGATGGAACGATCGAGAAGCGCGATGTCGAGCTCCTTGGTGAACAGCCCCTTGCCGCCCGCCTCCGAGAGGGYGCGATCCTGGATCGTGTCGCCGGTCGTCTTGATCGGCAGCAGCGGCAGGCGCGCAGCCTCCCAGCCATGGGCGATCATCAGGCGGCTTTGGGTTTCGTGCGCCTGGGCAAGGGCGAGCGGGCTTCCCCGCGTGCCGATGACCAGGGTGGATGGATCGGGCATTCCGGGCGTGTCCTCCGATGAAAAGCGGGATCGGCGTTTGATCTCCGTGCGCGCGGCGGACTATAGGGGGAGGAGACGCGGGCCGTGAAGCCCGAAAGATCAGCTTGCAAGGACGCCAAAAGCCACATGCGTATTCTCGGGATCGAGACGACCTGCGATGAGACCGCCGCCGCCGTGGTGTCGAGCGGCTTCGATGGACGGGGCGAGATCCTGTCCAACGAGGTGCTGAGCCAGATCGCCGAGCATGCCCGCTATGGCGGCGTGGTGCCGGAAATCGCCGCGCGCGCCCATGTGGAGGTGATCGACCGCCTGATTGCCCGGGCGTTGCGCAACGCGGATTGCACCGTCAAGGAGCTCGACGGAATCGCGGTCGCGGCCGGCCCTGGCCTGATCGGCGGCGTCCTCGTCGGGCTCACCACCGCGAAGGCGATCTCGCTCGTCACCCGCAAGCCGCTGATGGCCGTCAACCACCTCGAGGCCCATGCGCTCACCGCGCGCCTGACCGACGGAATCGGCTTTCCCTATCTGCTGCTCCTCGCCTCGGGCGGCCACACGCAGCTCGTCGCGGTGCGCGGCGTCGGCGATTACGTGCGCATCGGCACCACCATCGACGACGCCATCGGGGAGGCCTTTGACAAGGTGGCGAAGCTCCTGGGCCTGCCCTATCCGGGAGGTCCGCATGTGGAAATCGAGGCCCGGAAGGGCAATCCCGAACGGTTCAACCTGCCCCGCCCGCTGATGGGTCGGCCGGAGCCGAATTTTTCCTTGTCCGGGCTCAAGACCGCCTTGCGGCTGGAGGCGGAGAAGATCGCGCCGCTGACCCAAAGCGACATTGCCGACCTCTGCGCCAGCTTCCAGGCCGCTGTGGTGGACATGGTCATCGACCGCACCCGTGTGGGCCTGCGGGCCTTTCGCGAGATCGCGGGCGATCCGAAGGCCATCGTGGTGGCGGGCGGCGTCGCGGCCAACCAGGCCATGCGCGACGCGCTCCAGCGGATGGCGGTCGAGACCGGCCTGCGCATGGTGGCGCCGCCGCTCGCCCTGTGCGGCGACAACGGCGCGATGATCGCGTGGGCGGGGCTCGAACGACTGCGCCTTGGGCTGGTCGACGATATTTCGGCCCCCGCGCGGGCGCGGTGGCCCCTCGATTCCACCCGCGACGAGGCTGGAGCCAAGGCCTGATGGCCGCGCCCATCGGCATCGCCGGAGCGGGCGCGTGGGGAACAGCCCTCGCCAACGCGGTCGCGGCGGCCGGTCACGACGTGATCCTGTGGATGCGCTCGCCCGAACAGGCCAACGCGATCGCGCAATCGCGCACCAACGAGCGCTTTCTGCCGGGCATCCGGCTCCACGACGGCATCCGTCCCACCGCCGACGCGGCGTTGCTGGCCAAGTGCTCGGCGGTTCTGCTCGTGACGCCGGCCCAGTCCACGCGGGCCATGACGGGGATGCTTGTGGGGATCCTGCCTCCCGCAACCCCGCTGGTGCTTTGCGCCAAGGGCATCGAACAGGGCACCCATGCTTTTCTGAGCGACATCGTCGAGGCCATGCGTCCCGGCGCACCGGTCGCCGTCCTGTCCGGCCCGAGTTTCGCCCACGACGTGGCGCGCGGATTGCCGACGGCGGTCACGCTGGCCTGCCGCGACGGCGCGCTCGCGGGCCGTCTTGCGGCTGAACTTTCGGGTGCGACCTTCCGGGTCTATCACGGCACCGACATCCGCGGAGTCGAGATCGGCGGCGCGGCCAAGAACGTGCTGGCGATCGCCTGCGGTGCCGTGGCCGGGCGCAGTCTCGGAGAGAGCGCCAAGGCCGCGCTGATCGCGCGGGGCTTCGCCGAATTGCTACGCTTTGCCAAGGCCTATGGAGGCCAGTCCAGGACGCTGATGGGCCTTTCGGGCCTGGGCGACCTCGTGCTCACCTGCGCGACGCAGCAATCCCGCAATTTCGCGTTCGGCCACCGCCTCGGGCAAGGCATGAACCCGCAGGAGGCCGCCGCCGGCAAGCTGGTGGAGGGCGTCGCCACCGCGCACGCGCTGATCACCCTCGCCCGTGAGCGTAACGTGGAGATGCCCGTCGCCGAGGCCGTGGACCGGATTCTGACCGGCCTGTCGACCATCGATGCCGCAATCGATTCCCTCATGAACCGTCCCGTCAAATCCGAGCAGTGAGAAGAGCCATGGCCCATTGGCTGTACAAATCCGAACCCGCCACATGGTCGTGGGACGATCAGGTCAAGGCAGGCGTGAAGGGCACGTTCTGGAGCGGCGTGCGCAACCATTCGGCCAAGCTCAACATGATGGCCATGAAGAAGGGCGACCGCGGGTTCTTCTACCATTCCAACGAAGGCAAGGCGATCGTCGGCGTCGTCGAGGTGATCCGCGAATACTACCCCGATCACACCGACCCGACGCGTAAATTCGGCATGGTGGACATCAAGGCCGTCAAACCCCTCAAGCGCCCGGTGACGCTGGAGGATATCAAGGTCGAGCCCGGCCTCGAAGACATGATCCTCGTGAACAATTCGCGCCTCTCGGTCCAGCCGGTGACGGACGCGGAATGGGCGATCATCTGCAAGATGGGCGGGGTTTAGGAGGAAGGCGCGACGAAGCGGTAATGGCCTGTCACAGGAAAAGCAAAGAGCCCGTCTTCTTCCCGCGCGCCTCTGCCGATGTTGTGAATGACAAGCGGCCTTGCCCCATCGGCGCTGCGTCGATCCGAGACGATGGCTACTGGGACCAGAGCAGGCAGTAACGCTGTCAGCCATGACCGATAGGCTTTCAGGGACATGCGGAGCTTTTCATCATGTTGTTGCAGCCGGGTTGGGCGCTTGTCAGTCTAAGGACGAGAAGCGCGCTTTGTGTTTTGCGAATGAAGCCGAGCGCGCCAAAAGTCGAGAAGTGGGCCGAGGACGGCACCTACAGCCAGGCCATTAAGCCCGGTTTTTAAAGACCCCCAATGGCATTTGCCCTCAAGGCAGAGACGGCGCGAGAGATGGAGCCAGACGAGAAACTCCTCGCTGAAAAACGCGATAAAAGCTCCGGCGATGCCGCCGACGGTGAAGCCGAGGACCGCGTGAGTGAGAAACCGCGCCGCACGGCGCCGGCTCTGTGAATTACGGTAGCGTACCACGCGCACCACTGTAACAGAGTTTCTAATATTGCCAACTTGAGCAGTCCGACTGCAGCCTCAGAGTGCCCGCGACCAAAGTCCGAGCCGCCCGCCCTTGCCCACGGCCTCGCTCTTTCCGTAAAGCTAGGGCAATCTTGAGTCACAAGGTCTGGGAGATGCGCCATGGACGAGAAGATCTACGACGTTACGGCCGATTGGAGCCGCCGCGCTTATCTCGATCAGGCGGGATATGAGGCCAAATACGAGGCCTCGATCCGGAATCCCGACGCTTTCTGGGCCGAGGAGGCGCGACGCATCCATTGGTTCAGGCAGCCGACCCGGATCAAGAACACCAATTTCGGCCCCGGCGAGGTCTCGATCCGCTGGTTCGAGGACGGCGTCACCAACGTGGCGTATAATTGCATCGACCGGCATCTCGACACCCGGGGCGATCAGGTCGCCATCATCTGGGAAGGCGACGACCCGTCGGAATCAAAAAAGATCACCTATCGCGAATTGCAC
>NZ_JBFUHH010000033.1:0-39600 GCF_056402495.1 Microvirga sp. P4_A5
CAAACGTCATTCCGCATTCCGCCATGTGCTGCATGACAACGTCTGTGAATGCCGCTTCATCCTTGAGATAGGTTCCGGCGACCATCTGGTCCGATACCATGGACCGCACCTCCGACTGGGTCTGGACTAGAAATTCCTCAAGTGTCATTCGCTGAAAACTCCGTATTGCTGCATTGCAGCTCCAAGCGTCAAAGGGACGCAAGCCACGAGATCAAGATCAATTATGTATTCAACAGCGCGGATCTCGGGGCTTATCCTGCTGCGGACCAGTGCAGGGAACGTTTCGTTCACCTCGAAGAGTCGGATATTAGTGACGGTAAACCGGCGTTTGTAGAGTTCCGCAGCTTCGTCCACGAAACCGGACAGCAAAAGTGTTCGGTTTAGCGTCGAGAGCACCCCGTTATCGGCAGCAAGTTGCCTCACCTCGTCAATCAGCTCCGGAAGGGTCTGACCCTCGTCATGCAGACTGAAACGGATGGCGGCCAGAAGAACCGCCCGTTCTCTCATTCCGTCCAGCTGTTCCAGTGAGCTGATATTTGCAGAAAAGCTGTTCACAGACAGCGTTGACTTGATTTCGACGCCGATTACAGGAGTCTGGAAATCTTGGAGGCTTCTCGAGGGACCATTCCATGCATGCACCACGTCTGCAACAGCCGCTCCACCGGCGATCGCATCGCGCATGAAACTGAGCTCACCAAAAAGGCCAAGCTCCTCTTCGGGACGCAGGAAGTCTGTGCGTGGTTTACGCATGAACTCTTGCCATGCCCGGATCCTAGCCAGCATAAGGCTCAAAAGCCAAGAATCGGCCTGTGCCGTCGCGCGGGAGAGTGTAGAAACGATATCTGCTGCCATCTGGACGAACAGGTCGCGGCCGGCGCCGGACTGGCGCGTCAAGCATAGCCAAGTACTGAAACCCGTTGAAAAACTTTCCTTCGAGACCTCGACCCGGAAACCGGACCCTTCAGGAAAATCGGCCTTTCGGAGGTCTGAACCAACGTTAAAGCCGACCAGGAGAGTTTCCCCTCCCTCAGGAAAAACAATGCCACCCCTGAACCGCGGACTGGAGTGCCCGAGCGCCACGGTCAGCCAGCCCTTGTCGGCCGTCTGGCCAGCCAGGGCACGCCACGCAGTTTCCAGCTCGTTAGTATCAGTCAGCACCACCGTACTCCTGCGTCCATGCAACGTTGTTCACCTTGTACTCGACCTTCGTTCCCGAATGGCTCGACGGGAAGCTGATACCGAACGCGACGACAGGCGGGAGCAGTGGGTCAACGTGGCCCTTGGCCTCTGCCGGATCCAGAACATAGAGCAGCAACAATCCGCGATCGGGATGGCCGGGGTGTCCAGGCATTCCTTCCCCCCGAAGTCTGCGGATGGATGGTCCCGAGGGCTCATCCGGCTCCTCTGTTGATTTTGATCGAGCCGGGTCAGGCTTCCAGCCCTTCCTTGTCGTATCCAGCGCAGCGACCCACTCCCCGTCTGTCAGATCGATCGCCTCGTCCCGCGGTGAAAGCAATCGGCCGATGGCATACTTGCCGGCTGATCCCTCGGCGGCGCGGGTCAGCATCTGGATTTCTAGGTTTTCCGTAAGCGGAAAGGATTTTCCGCGTCCACTGCCAACCACAGCGACGGTCCAGTTGGTGAGTTCTCTCTCAAGGTTCATCCGGGTGATGAACTCGGCAAGTAAAACGCTGTTCACCTTGTAGGCGTCGGGATGGGTCTTGTATGCGCTCAGGAACTCGATGACCCGTGCTGCGGGGACGTCATTCCACAGGCGACCTTTCCACCGCTGTACACTGTCACCGCGCTGCCGCACAGGGTCGTTCTCACCGGGCCCGAGCTGATGCAGAAAGCTGGCTGTCGTGTCCAGATTGCGTTGCAAAACCCCCTTTTCGGCGAAAAGCGACACGGTTTCAGATACCTGACCACTGAACGACAGCATGAGGCTTCGCGCTGATCGCATTTTAAGCCGGGATGTCACGAGCAGAACCGGATGGGACTGGACCTTGAGCCCATAGTCCCGCGGTGTCGAACCCGCTGCTGCCATCAGATCGAACTCCTCTCGCAGCTCTTCCGCCGCGTCCGCAATATGTCCGAACCAGTCAGCAAGCTCATCGGTCGTGTACAGGCGGCACAGGTCGATATAACCCGATCGATAACCGAACCACCTGCCCATCTGCATCAGGGTATCGTACATCTTGGAGGTGCGCAGGAAGTAGCTGGTGCAAAGACCTTCCAACGTGAGACCGCGCGAGAGCTTGTCACCACCGATCGCGATAACCTTCAGGCCCTGTCCCTGCTGGTCGGCATAATCCAGCGCGTCCTTCGCTGTCCCGTTGATCATTCTGACATCGACGTCCGCGATAATCTGCGTGAGCGTTTCCAATACCTCGGACCACGCCGGCAGGCTGGCATCGTCTGAGAAAAAAGGGAAATCTGACTGCCCTATCGAGCTTGTCGGCACGAAATCTGAGAGCCAGAGCTGCTCCAGGCGGGCGACGGCCGCCTCATGGCCAATCCGACGAACAAGACGCTGCTTCAGCCCGGAAACGTAACTTTCGACCTTTTCATGGACGTGCTTCTGTACAGACGTAAATCTGGTCACATGAACGAGCATTGAGGAATGGGCATCACCTTGGCCCCTCAGATCGCGGACCGCACAGGCAATGAGAAACGAGTCAATCGCCTGCTCAAGTGTCAGAGGCAGGCCGCTTTCGCGGTTCGTCAGCGGCACATACCCGTTCTTGTGTGTATGCGGCATCCAGCCGCCTTTGCCGTCTTCGCCGGTTTGATCTGCGACCGGCCGGAACAGGGGCAGGCCGGCAGTGCGCCCGGACGTTGACTGCAATCCAAAAATCTGTGCTGGGCCGACATAACTGGAGGGGGCTGCCAGGTTTACGATGAACGCTGATGGAAAAAGATCCGGGCCTTCCTCTTTGGTTTGTCCTCTTTCGTGGATAAAAATGTTTGCGAACGGGGTCGCGGTATATCCGATATAGGCCGAGCGCGTGAAAGTATGGAGAATCTTGCGGGTAAGACTATTGATGGCGGTTGGCTGATGCTCTTCATCGGGCGCTCCGTCCTCACCGAAAACCTGTTCTCCTGTATCGACCGAGGCGTGGTCGGCTTCGTCATCGATCAGGAGGAGTGGCAACCGTTGCACAATCCGGCGTCCGTTTTCATCCTGCCCATCTGCGACGTGATGTCGTATCCAGCCGAGCAGTCGCTCCAGAACCGTCTTGTTTTTCTTGATGACAAACAACCAGGGGCGCTGTTCCGGCGTGATCCCGAGGGTATTGGCCCGGGCAGTGCTGAAGTCGCCGTTGTTGGTCCGGTTGGTAACATAGTTGGGCCGAATGGACGGATCCCGGTCGATGAGGCCAACGCCGATCTCACGAATATCATCAGCGATCGGTCGGGTTTCATAGCCGAGAAACCCTTCATCGAGACGCATCTGGGTCTGGGACCTGAGATTGTTGTGAAGGCCCGCGAGCACGATAATAATCTTGTATCCTGCGTCGGCTGCCTTGCAGACGAGCCCGGTATAGTTTCCAGTCTTGCCCGACTGGACGTGGCCGACCACCAGCCCGCGTCGGTCCCAGGTTCCGTCACGCGCAGGGTCTTCCAGCATGCCAAGTATTGTGTCCGTCGACCGATCGAGCCCATCCACCGCGACAACCGACATTTTTTCTTCAAGATATTCACGGTAACGCTGCCAGTAACGCCAGTCGCCTTTCCGGGCCGCGTTGAGCCAGGCTCTATGACCCTCATCGCTCTGGATGGTAGAATCCGCCCCTACCCATATGCTGAAGCGGCGCACCAGTTCGTTGATTGCAGCGTCGCGATCCAGTCCTTCTTTCCACGCCGGCTTGAACATCAGAACCTGATCGATCTTTGTGCTGATCAATCCGGGGCTGATCGCGCTTCGCTCCTCTTCCATCAGGAGTTCTTGGGCAAACTTGACAACTTTTTCGTTGCTCAAAAAACTATTCCCTTGGTTCATATGTGAGTGTTTCGACGAAGGTGGACCAGGCGTCGAACGGCTCTGTCGCTGCCATCTGCCGGCGAGCCTGTTCCTGCGATAGTCCCTTTCGCCTGACGAGATTGTTGAATACCGTCTGCATGATCGCTCTCAACTCGTCAGGAGGTGTCCCCTCGAAACCAGTTTTCGGTGTGTCCTTCGCCTCGGCTGTATCAAGCCAGATCTGCTGAACGGGAACGGTTTCCTCAATGATCCGGAGCATTGCTAGGACGTCGGCGCGCAGGGGACCCGCCTGCTCCAGTACTGCGGTTACCGCCGTATGATTTTCATCTATCCTGTATCGGATGCCGCCCGAGAGACGATCAGCCCGCCACGCGGGCGCGACCGGCCCGGCCTCTCTGCTTCGAACCGGTTTGCCGCGAAACGCAAACACCTTTCGTGCCCGCTGTCGGACATCTTCGGCAAACAAGGACAGCCGGGGACGAGCCTCCAATGGAGGCCGCGCTGTCGATTTGCGAATGTCGATCTTCCAGTCCTCATCGGCGCTGTTCGGGATATCCAGCTTGATCCGCGCAAGACGGAACGGCTCTTCCTTTGTCCAGGAACGGCCACGGCCAAGTCCGAGCCAGTGTCCTGCTACGAGAAGCCGTTCATTACGGTAGACGTAGAAGCCTTGCTGTGTTGTCCAGCCATCGGGTCCTGCCGCATCCGCCCAGGTTTTCTCCGGCAGACGATCCTTGTGCGGAAGAACGAACCCCTCGACTGCTATTTCGTATCCGTTGACAGAAAACCGGTCGCGACCGGAGCGCCACGTGTCTGCGCGGCCCTCCAAAAAGGGATCCCATGCCTGCACAGGTTTGCCATTAATGCGGATCGCCAGCTTGCGTGACGCAATGTACCGATGAAAAACCATTGCCAGATGTTTCTCGATTACATCGATCAGCTCGAGAAAATCCCTTGACCGTGCGTCGCGCGAAACGATGCGGTCCATGTTCTCCCAAAGCACGAGCGTGCCATGCTCGAGGCCTTCCAGATTTCCGAGTAGCCCTTTCGACCCTTGCGCCGGTCCTTCCAGAAGAGACCAGGAGCCGCTCCTGTCGTCGCGCAGAATATCGAGATCCCACCTCAGAATACTGGTAATGCCGTCTCTTCGTGACGCCACGGTAAGGCGGCGCGCCTGCGAAAATGATGCTGTTTTCAGGCCGAGGCCGAACCGGCCGAGATCGCCGGTACTGCGCTGTTCAAGCGGACTTCTCTCACCGAGGCGCATGGCCCGGTCGAGAAGCACGTCATCCATTCCTTCGCCATTGTCGAGAATGGAAATGGCGCTCGACGTACCCTTCCAGATGAAGGTTAGATCAACTGTCGTGGCATGCGCGGCAATGCTGTTGTCAATGATGTCAGCGAGGGCCGTGGCTGCAGAGTAGCCCAGACCACGCAGGGCCTCGATCATTGCGCTCGCGCGCGGCGGCGCATTTCGCGTGCCTGTAAACCCGACAGGTTCGTTCAAAGGTAGGCCTCCAGTTTCTTTAACCTTTTCGGGTGCCGGAGCACCCGCAAGCCCTTCGCTTCGATCTGCCGGATACGCTCCCTCGTAACGTCGAACTTTTCTCCGATCTCTTCGAGAGTGTGTTCCTCTACGCCCCCGATGCCGAAACGAAGGCGAATTACACGCTCCGTTCTCGCTGGCAATATCAAGAGCATTTCGCTGGTAAGGGAGCGAAGGTTTGCCAGATCATGACGGCGGTCGGAGAGTGGGATGCTGTCGTCGGCTCGCGCTTGGGAAACAGCCGGGAAGGGCGGGGTCGGGATAGCGAGAACTTTTCTGATCTTTTCGGGAGAAACCTCCAGTGCTCCCGCAATCTCGTCGATGGTCGCCTCGCGGCCGAGCCCGGCCTCCACTCGTTGCCGGATGCGTTCCGTCTTTCTGACGAACTCACCGATATGGACCGGGACTCGTATGAGGCGAGACTGGTCTTCGATGGCCCGCAGTATGGCCTGACGTATCCACCAGACCGCGTATGATCCGAACCTGCTGCCCTTGGTGCTGTCGTACTTTTCAACCGCCCGCATCAGACCGATATTACCATCCTGGATGAGGTCTTCGATTGGCAATCCTCTTTTGCGGTATCGATATGCGAGCCAGGGCACCAGCTTCAGGCCGCCTTCCATGGCCCGGTCTCTGGCCCTGCGGTAATTATTGAGTGCCAGTCTGAGACCGTCGAGGTTGTGCCGGTCTGAAATCTTTTTCTCGAGCTCATCGAAGAGTTTTATAAAATTTCGCAGGAAGGGTTCCGATGCTCTGGGTTCGTCAGTGCCCGTTTCTGACGTGCCATCATTTCCGGTCTCGAGAAAATCGCCCTGGTCGTCAGTCTCTTCCGTAGCATCGTCCTCAACGTCTCCGGTTGGCAGGAGTTCATCATGCAGAGCCAGCTGAGTTATCTTCAGAAAACCGAAGAACGCATCTACTAGGCGCGCCCGGGCGTCGGCAACCTTCGCAAAAATCCTTGACTCGCGATCTGGGCTGAACGACGCAAAACCGGCAATCTCCGCCTTGTATTTTTCACCGGTGCCCGGGCTGGTGGCACACATGTCATTGAGAACGTCGAAAGTCTCTTGGCAGAGCTGAAGATCCTGACTTGCCGGTTCCGCGTTGCTGATCGACTGAAACGGGTCTCCGGGGCGGGCGGCAAAAACCCTGACGTTGACGGCGGCGAGCAACAACCGCAATTGACGGATTTGTTCTGGTTTCGCCCGAGGCCATGCGGCAGTAACAGCGTCATCGGTAAGCCATCCCGCGGCGAGACCGCTCGCTATCATGGCTTGAACCGTCCGGGGGATCACAGCTGCGGTTTTTTCCGCGGTGATCGCTGGGAGGGTAATATCAGCGGCTTCCCATTCGTCGCGCTCCCGAGTCACGCGGAATAATGCGATGTCGGCCTGCAAGGCGATGACATCTTCATCAGCGACACGGCCGTTAACAGGAGCCTGAAACTCTTCCTCAGCCTCCCAGCCTTCGATGATCGCATCGCTAGGATCAGCGGCTGCAGCAGCGACAGTAAACGCAGGTGATACGGCGATCCTGGCCTGAAGACTGGCGGCGAGACCGTGATGACCGTATCTTGTCGCCAAATCAAAGGCAGTGCACCCGTCACCGTCGCGAACGGACGCGTCAGCGCCCTCGATCAGAAGTAAGTCACAAATGTACGACCGGCCATTCGTCGCGGCAATCATCAGCGGGGTTCTCCCGTGAGCATCCATGCCGTTGATCGGTGCGTCTCGACGGAGATGAAGCCGAACCGATGATTCATCGCCTTTTATCAGGGCTAGACGAAACAGGGGAGAAATAGTAGCGATCGAGGGTGACAGCTTGCGGATCTGACCATTCACGAAGAGCGTCCAAGACTTCTTGTCGCTGTCGTTCTATGCATTTGGCTGCCCCCCCCCGGTTTATATTTCGCCCGACACATTTCTACATTGCAACAATAAAAATACAACGCCCGTACGACGACCGAAATTGATCCGGCTCAGATCCCGGCCTGCCGACCGTTCACCGCCGTAATATAGTCTCACACACTGATCAGCCAATCCCGTTGCGCGGTTTGAACGAAGTCCGCATGCTTCGCGGGATATCCATCTGAAGATGCTTAGTCCGCATTTCATCAGTCTGGTTTTTGGAGATCCCGGGTTCGAGCGTCAGCAAATGCTTGTCCGGGATGCGCTCGGTTTCCGACACCACTTGGCGCCAGCGGTCCTTCAGTGTCGACTTGGATCCGAGCATCACTTGCCTGCGATCTCAATAGACGGCACGTCGCCGCGGAGCCAGGTGTCGCAGCGATCGATAACCTCGTCGAACGGCAGGCGAGTTTTGCCCTTCAGCGCGCACTCCCAGACGATGGCGACCCGCCATCCCATTGACTGGAGAGCTGCCACTGCTGCTGCATCGGTCTCACAATTGCGCGCAAGTTTCCCCGCCCAGAAGTCCACCCGTGTCGACGGCCACCTGAACAGATGGCATTGGTGCTGATGCCAGAAGCAGCCATGGGCAAACAGCACCGCGCGAAACCGGGGAAACACCAGATCGGGCTTTCCCGGCAGTGTGCGATCATGCAGACGAAAGCGAAATCCACGTGCATGAAGGCCCTTGCGCAACAGGATTTCCGGTCGGGTGTTCTTGCTCCGGATACCCGACATCATGCGGCTGCGCGTGGCAGGGTCGACAATGTCAGGCAACGTTGCGCACTTCCGCAGCCTCTGTTCCCACGGCAGCCCTGATGTGCGGCTCCATATGCCTGGCAATCGCCTTCACCACCGGGACGACTACTGCGTTGCCAAACTGGCGATAAGCCTGGGTGTCGGAAACCGGGATTTTCACCGGAGGTCGTCCGGCCTCGTCAAACCCCATCAGGCGCGCACATTCCCGGGGCGTCAGCCGTCGAGGCGGCTTCTTGCCCCGCTGTTTGATCAGGATCTCCGAGCCATCCTTGTGATAGCGCGCGGACAGGGTCCGGGCGACATCGGTAGGACCGACCAGTCCAAAGCCAAAGCCATTACCTTTCTGGCGATGCTTTTCTGCGTAATTCTGCAGGTAGGTCCAGAGGTGGTTCGACAGGGTGTATTTGCCTGCCGCCTGTGCACGGACGCCTTCCGAGTAGGGATGCTCCGGCTCCTCTCCCTTCCCATAGCCATGAAGGATGGACCGCAGCGTCGGGCTCGTTGATGGAATCGGCAGATCATCCAGGGAAAACGCGTTCGCCGAGCGAAACCCTACGATAAATACCCGTTCCCGGTGCTGCGGTGTCCAGGCCCGCGCGTCCAGTACCCGGACGCTGATCTGGTAGCCCAGCTCCCTCGTCAGAACATCACGGATGACCGCGAAGGTCCGTCCGCCATCGTGACTGGCGAGGTTCTTGACGTTTTCGAGCACGAAGGCAGCCGGCCGGTGCGCTGCGATGATTCGCGCGACGTCAAAGAACAGGGTGCCCTGTGCCTCGCACGCAAAGCCATGAGGTCGGTTCAGTGCATTCTTTTTCGAGACACCGGCAAGCGAGAAAGGCTGGCATGGGAAGCCGGCGAGGAGTACATCGTGAGCCGGTATCTCAATCTCCTTCACCTCTCTGATATCGCCAGCAATCGCGTGATCATCGTGAGGAAAATTGGCCCGATACGTTGCCTGCGAGAAGCGGTCCCACTCGTTGGTGAAGACGCATTCGCCATCAATGGATTCAAAACCGTGGCGCATTCCGCCGATTCCGGCGAAGAGGTCTATAAAACGAAACGCTGGTTTGTCACGGGTACGCGATCGCGCCGGCTGCAGGGAGCGGAGAAGTTCCAGTACGGCTCTCTTGGGAACACTCTCACCGGTGTCCCAGCGATGGGCGGTTCGCTCGTCATATCCCGCAAGTGAAGCGGCCTCTGCAACAGTCAGACCCGCGCTCTGGCGAAGCATCGAAAACTCAACCACGAATCAATCTCCCCTGGGAATTACAAGGACAAAATGTCGTAAAACCTCCCAGAGAACAAGGCATGAACAAATTGTCCCCAGATTTATCAGGTGGGGCGCACGAAACTCCGTTCGCGAACACAGATCGTCTCCTGAAAAGAC
This sequence comes from Microvirga sp. P4_A5, assembly GCF_056402495.1. Lineage (NCBI taxonomy): Bacteria > Pseudomonadati > Pseudomonadota > Alphaproteobacteria > Hyphomicrobiales > Methylobacteriaceae > Microvirga > Microvirga sp. P4_A5. Next base: position 9,588 of record NZ_JBFUHH010000033.1, read on the forward strand.
CAATTGCTCAAGAATGATGAGGGTCGCCTCCAGGGCGCGCATTTGATCCAGAAGCCGATCCATCTGACGCGCACGTGTTTCGATCAGAGGGAGGGCGAAGTTTCTATTCGGGGGCGGAGAATTCCGTGCCTTGGGCTGCGGCCCAGCAGGCCGGAGGCGACCTGCACTGAACTGGCTGACAATCTCCCACACGCCGTCTTCCCCCGGCAATTGCCTTTGTCCGGCGTCAATGAATGCTTGCGGTGACCGGCAAGTCGAGCGGAAGACGAGCAACTAAATTGCTTTGTTGAGCGGCATTTGTCCTGTCGTGATCGGCTCTTCAGAGCCGGAGAATTATCTCGAACAGATATTTCCGCGCGCCAACTGCAGTTTGCGCGCGGAGTGGAGACCAAGAACCGCAACAAACCCGATTTCCTGTTTCCCAATGCATCGGCATATCGCGACTCCGATTTTCCCGCGAGTCGACTGACGATGCTGGGAGCGAAATCGACCTGCAAAGACCGATGGCGGCAGGTTCTGTCCGAGGCCGCCCGCATTCCCGAGAAACACTTGCTAAAGCTGGAGCCGGGAATTTCCGAGAACCAGACCGACGAGATACGCACGAAGAGCCTGCATCTTGTTCTTCCGCAGAGTATCCACTCCACCTATCGGCCAAACCAGCAAGTCTGGCTAATGAGTGTCGATGCGTTCATCGCTTTCGTCATCTCGCGGCAACTCTAAAGCGCGCTCTTGAATACCATGGCTGAGATATACAAAGCGCCTCATGGAACACTGCGTGCTACCGGTCTCCTAAGCCTCGGGGCAAAGCTCGTCGAAGTATCCGTGTTCAACGTCCGTATCTCTTCCGAGCGCCCCATTTTGGCAAGGCCTATATGCGCCTCGCAGAATCGTATAAGGGAGGGTTCTGCAGCAGGGGGTCTCATGGACTGCCACCATCCGTTTTGCACGATGCGATCCTCGCCAGGAGCGTGGAGCGATGTCGTCGATCTTCCAAGCATGAAGGTTCGATCGGCAGACCGGGGTCCCCTGCTCGCCCGCCTGAACGCCGACTTCAGCCAGAGCCCGAGAAACCCGCCTCAACCTCTGGGCATACCCACATCCAATGGAAATTTGCTGAAGCGCCTTTTGAGGCACTGTCCGTGCCTTCACAACCAAATTGATGTCGCCACCACACCGCGGGCCATTGTTCACTTCTGCGAATTGACACTGGGATGTCGGATTGACGCAAAGAACGTCCACGACGCGTTCCTCATCCAGCACCCGAGCAAAGGGCCCGGGTTCAACCCAGCTCCTCTAAAGGCGGCGGGAGATGGCGGCACAATCATGGAATTCCTGTGCAGCGAGGTGCTACGCTCCGCGGACATACCGCCGATGAAACTCAATGAGGAAAAATGGCCTGTCTGGCAGATGCCTGGTCACGTGCTCCTCAACGAAGGTAAAATGAACGCCTTGCGGGCCTTTGGTGATATCCTTGTTCCCTGCGCGCCGACCAACCTAGTAATCTCAGTCAAGAGTGAGGTAGCCCGTGAAAGGCTGCTATACTCATCCAACGCGATCGAAGGCATTGGTTTCGGCTTCTTCAGGGAGCCCGAAGAGTTCTGGACCGAAAGTCGAATGGCGCTCTACAAGAGAATGGGCTTTTCCGCCATCTACATGCCTGACCACACGCACCAGGCGGTCCTCGGACATATATCGCAAACAGGAACGGCAAAGCACGCGGTAAACATCAATGGCACCGACTTGTACCGTCCGCTCAGTCTCTTCGGGAACGACATGCATAGGGTTGTCGGGCGTTCCAGCATGCTCCTCTGAGGGCAGTTCCTGGTCGGTTCCAGTCAGCTGGGCCATGAATGGCAATGACGGTCCATCTGCGGCGGAGGGTCTGTGGTTGTGTCGCTCACTGATTGGTGAGCGGAAAGACGGTGCGAAACGCTTCCAATCCATCACCCTGATCGAAGCCAACTTTGGTGTCGCTAGGCGTCACCGCCTGACGATATCCCGTCTGACCAGCGGCGCACCCGAGACTGATCGTGTCGTGAGGAAGTGCAGCGCTTGCGATGTGCTGTCGACCTGATCATCGTTCCGTCCATTTGGAAACGCGAGCAGTTCGTGGATGTAGGTCGCCAGCCAGGGCGCTTCGGCAGGCAGGTAAACCTGACCCGCCTCGAAACGAACGGACTGGGCCTCAAGTCTCGCCCGCTTGTCGAATTTCGGACGGATTGTGAGAGCCCGCAGATCGCCGGAGCGGCGCAGGTCCTGCTCGAGCGCCCGACCGAGTTCGGTTGATTCAATCAGCGTCGCGTCGGCGTCGTGGCGGGCACTGACCTCGATGATCCGTCGTCGAAGGTCCGGGCTCTCCAGCCGTTCCCGAACGACCGCGATGAGGTAATAGTCGAGACCGACCGCTCCCCACACCGTGCCCACAGACCAGTCGCTGCTGTCCTCGAGGGTGGACGCTGTGTCCCAGGAGACGATCGTCCGGTCGAAGCGCGGCATCTTTTGGTAGTAGCGAAGCCATTCACGATGAATGACGTTACCATCCGCCGGTACCGGGTTCTGCTGGTACTGGGCGGAGAAGACAAGACTTCCCTGCACCCGTCTGAGGTTCTCAAGGACGTCTCGCGGTTCGCGCGCTTCGTGCAGCACTTCGCCCGCGGCCCGGTGGTAGCTGTCTCCGACCTGGTCGCTGAGCTGATAGTTCGCAGCTTCAGGAGCGATCGCCGGAAGACTGACGACCTCCCACTCTTCCTGTCCCAGCACATGCCCGACAAGATCGTTCTCGTGGAGGCGCTGCATGATGATGAGAATGGCGCCTGTCTGTTTGTCGTTCAGGCGGGTGTACATGGTGCTGTCGTAGAACTCCGCCACATGCCGCCTGCCCGCTTCCCAGAAAGCTTCGGTCGCCTTGATGGGATCGTCCATGATGATGAGATCGGCGCCCCGGCCAAGGATTGCTCCGCCGACCCCGGCTGCGAGGATGGAACCGCGCCTCGTCGTCTCGAGCTCAAGTTCGCGCGGCCGGCCTGACGTAAGCTGCATCTGCGGATAAAGGCCGCGATACCAGTGGCTCTGGATGATCGCTCGCCGGTCCAGACTGAACTTTCGCGCCAGGTCCTCGGTATGGGACACACAGATGATGCGTCTGGTTGGGTTGCGCCCCAGGATCGCCGCGGGAAGCGCCACCGAGGCTAGCAGGGACTTGCCCGACCGCGGCGGCACATTGATGATCACGCGACGTGCCTCGCCGCGCATGACGCGCGACAAGACCTGACAAAGATGCTCCTGATGCCAGTTAGGCTTGAACACAATTCCCGGCTCAAGGGTCTGGAAGACCTTCTGGTGAAAGGACATGAGGTCGGAGCGAAGGATCGCGCGGACCTGTCGAGCCCGCTCGTCAAACGTCGGCATCGACATCCTCGCTTTCCCCATGATCGCCATCAGCGCCAGCTGACATCACGGCGTTGCGGATTTTCGCTCGTTGTAGCCGCTGCTCGCGCTCATAGAAGGCCTGAAGCACCGCAGCATCGTCCGTACTCTCGTCAGAGACAGGTTCATCTTGAACAGGCGTGACGGGGCGTGCCTGCTGCATCACCAGCTTAAGGGCCATCTTGGGGTCTTTCTGTGCCCCGCCAACCGCGATCAGCGCCAGATAATGCGCCATGGTGATCGAACTGCCATCGGCGAGCTTCATCTCCTGCTGGAGAACCGCTTCCAACTCCTCGCCAGGGGCCGGCTTTACCTTGCGGGGACGTCCCTTCGGATTGGGACAATGGCCTTTGGCAAAGCGCCCCCTGGCTGTTCGCGACGGGTCGATGACACGATCCTTTGGGGGGCGGCCGTCGCCCCCCTTCCCTTTGTTCTGCGCCATGTCACCACCTCAGATTTCGGCAGTGGCAGGAGCCGGAGAACCGCCCAGCCGTTCATCAGCGACTTCAGCAAAGGTCCGTCCATCGTCCTGAAGGCGGGCGGGCATTCCCGTGAAGGCTTCCATCCGGCGGACCGCCACATCGACGTATTTCGGGTCAAGCTCGATCGCCCGCGCGATCCGGTTGACCCGATGCGCTGCCAGCATCAGGCTTCCCGAACCCGCAAACGGATCGAGAACCAGACCGCCAGGCCGGGAGGTGTCGAGCAAGGCCTCCGTCAACAGTCCAAGAGGTTTGACCGTGGGGTGCATGGCCAACGCTTCCTTGCGTCCGGCCTGCTGCCGCGCCAAGCCGGGGTATCGCCATAACGTTGTTCTGTTACGTCCGTGCTTGCCCAGTTGCACGTTGTTGATGTGCGGCGCGGCTCCCCATTTGGCGATGACGACATATTCGGTCTGCTGGCGGTACAGACTGCCCATCGCGCCACTCTCCTTATCCCAGACCACCATTCCCTGCTGCTGCAGGCCGGCGCCTTTGAGCGCATTGAGAAGCGGCCGCATTCCCCGCCAATCGATGAACGAATCGACAATGGCGCCGTCGACGAGATGCGGTGTCGCTGCGTTGAGGAAGCTGAGGAAGAAGGCGTAAGCTTCCTCCTCGCTCATGTCGGAGCCTTCAACAAACTCACCGTGCGATTGGCTCACATGGCTGATGGGGACACCGTACGGAATGTCGCTGAAGAGCATCTGGATGAGTTCGTTGACCAGCAAGGCGCGATAGCTGGCGCCGTCCCTGGCGTTGCCGCACAGCAGCTTATGGCCGCCGTCGAAGACCCAGATGTCGCCCAGGCGTGAGACTGAAGGCCCGGTAGTAGGCGCCGGTATCTCATCCTCGTCGAGCAACGCTGGTGGTCTCAGGATGGTGTCGATTTCCGGGATCGGGAAACCGGTAAATGCGACCAGCTCGGGATCAACCTTGAAGAGATGCTCAAACTCCAGCTTCAGATCAGGGATCGACCACTCGCTGCCCTCGGCAATCTTGTTGATGGAAATGCGCAAGGCGCGGATTTCCTCCGGGTTTAGATCATCGATGACGAGGGTCGGGATTGTCGTCATCCCGAGCGCTTTGCACGCCTCGAAGATTGCGTGCCCATCGACGATCTCGGCGTCATTCGTCACGAGGATGGGCACCCGACAACCAAAGCGCCTGATCGCGCCGATCAGTTGTTCAATCTGGTGTTTGCCGCGCCGCCTGACCGGGCGCGAGGCAGGGCGGATCACATCGATCGGTTGATACACAATCGCCAAGGCCGCTGCCGAAGCAGCGGACGCTGGCTTGATTGCACCGGGGGACAAACCGTCCGTAGAGGAAATTGTTTTCTTAGAAAGTGAGATGTTTAAAACGCGTGCCATCGCGGCCTCCGAGAGAGTGCGCAGAGCCCCGCAATTCAACACGTATGGTCACGGCGCTTGCCGCGTGTGTTGAGGAGAAGGTTCTGCCACTTTCTGGGAGATGTTCATCTCTCAGGCTTAGGCTGCCGAGTTCGGAGGTATGCATGCTCCGGGTCCGCTAACCCGAGGCTAGCCAGCTTCCTAGTCGCAGGTCAAGCTCGAAGCTGTTGGACACGCAACGTCGATGCCAAAGACCGGCTATTTAACCGATCCTCCTGTTTTGGACCTGTTATCCGCCTGTTCGAGATTCCTGTGTCGATGACCCATATGTTCCCGGCCAGCCTCACTAAACTCGTTCTATGACACTCGTTTACGAACAAAAAAGCCGGTGAACCCGTGGTAACAGGAGAAACAGGCAGAACAGGAGACGAGTTCGCTCGTGACTCTCTCCACCGCCACCGCCTAAGCCCCTGATTTTACAGGACTAACACGTGGCGTGGCGCGACAATGATCAGCTCAAGCCCCGTCGTCCGACGATCATTCGAGCGGCAGGATGCCTGTCTTCAGGATCAGGTTGCCGTAGAGGCGCCGCTCCCCGGTTGCGACGATGAAAGCGGCTCGTCGAGCGCGCTCGTAGAAGGCGAAGCGCTCGATGGGCACGACGCCGAAATTACCGGCCAGCCGCGCCACCAGATCGGCGAATATCTGGCAAATGGCCGGCACGGCCTCGGGATCGTCGACGACGGCCATTCGAAAGGCCGCCGCATCCGCGAAGGTATCGAGCGGCAGATGCGTGAGGATCGCATCCGCAGCGGACACCGCGTCGATCCCGTCCAGCCGAATGACCTCCGGTCCCAACGTATGTGCGGGAAAATTTGCATCCGCGATGACGATCTCATCCCCGTGTCCGAGCTTTCGAAGGGCGCGAAGAAGATCGGGTCCGAGGAGGGGGTGGATGCCGCGCAGCATGATCGGTTCCCGTTCAAAGGTTGATGGCCGCTTCGTCGAAGCGTGGCCAGACGCGCTCCGGTATCTCGGCCCCGAGCAGATCCAGATTTCGCCGAAGGCTTGACGGTTTCGCCGTTCCGATCAGAACCGTCGCGACGGCGGGGTGCCGGAGAGGGAACCGCAAGGCCGCCGCCGCCAGCGTCACGCCCGCATCCTTGGCGATCGACTCGAGCTTGTCGACGCGATGCAGAATGTTCTCGTCTGCCGGACCATAATCGAAATGCGCACCCGCGATGGGACCCGTGGCGAGAATGCCGGAATTAAAGACACCGCCGATCACCAGGGACGTCCCGACTTCCGCGCAAAGGGGCAGCAGCGTTGCAGCAGCGGCGCGGTCGAGCAGCGTGTAGCGACCTGCGAGCAGGATACAGTCGAGCGGCGCACGGGCCAGCACGTCGAGGCACACCTGCACCTCGTTCACTCCCAGGCCGTAGGCCGAGATGGTGCCCTCGCTTTTCAATTTGTCGAGAGCCTTCAGGCCAGTCTCGAGAAGGTCGCGCTCGTGCTTTCGGTTCGCCTCCGCGCCATGCGTATAGGCACCGATATCGTGAACGAATGCGACATCGATGCGATTGAGGCCGAGACGCGCGAGGCTGAATTCCACCGATCGCATGATGCCATCATACGTATAGTCGTAATCCACCGTGAAAGGCAGGGGCTCGACATAGCCGTGGTCAGGCACCTGATCTTCCGGAACGGGTCGCAGCAACCTGCCCACTTTTGTCGAAAGGACATAGGTTTCGCGTGGCTGATCGCGCAGGAAATCGCCGATACGCCGTTCCGACAAGCCGAAACCGTAGAACGGCGCGGTGTCGAAGTAGCGGATCCCCGCGTCCCAGGCGACAGCGAGGGTCTCATCGGCGTCCTGCCGAGTCACGGCGCGGTATAGCCCGCCGATTGCCGCGCCGCCCAGGCTGATCTCGGTCACTTCCAGCGCGGTCTTGCCGATCTGTCGCCGCTTCATCTTGTTCACGTCCTTTCCTCGGTCGCGCGCAGCCCATAGAAGTGCTGCGCAACCTCGCCGAAAATCAAATCCCGCTCGCGCTTGGAGAGACCGGCCAGATGGGAGCGTGCGAGATCAAACCATGCTCCGTAAGAGTCCACGAGTTCGACCACCGGCCAATCTGAGCCCCACATCAACCGCTCGGGACCGAATGTCTCCAACAGATGATCGATAAAGGGCGCCAGATCCTCGGCGCTCCCGCGGTCGCCCGCCTCCGTGAGCAGGCCGGAAAGCTTGCAATAGACCTGAGGACGCTCGGCGAGTGACCTGATGCCGTCCTCCCAAGCCTTGAAGCCTGCCCTGCCCTCGGCGATGGCGGGTTTGGCCCCGTGGTCGACTACGACGCGAAGATGCGGGTAGCGATCCACGAAGCTGCACAGGGCGCGCAGATGCCGCGGGCGAACCAGCGCATCGAATGTCAGCCCTAGCCGCTCGACTGCCGCGAGCGCGGGCGCCAGTTGCGGCCGGATCATCCAATCGGGGTCCGGAATCGACTGGATCATCGGACGAATGCCAACGAATTTCCGCCGCGTCGAAAAGCCCTCCAGATCCGCCAGACCACCCGGTGATCCGAGATCGACCCAGCCGATCACACCCGCAACGAACCCGGTCGAATCCGCGATGTCCAGGAGCCGTCGCGTTTCCGCAACGACCGGGGCGACCTGCACCAGCACGGTGTGGTCGACCCTGGAAGCCGCGAGCAGAGGCACCAATTCGTCGGGCCCGAAATCCTTATGGATCGGCCCAAGGTCCGGTGTCGGCCATTCGAACCACGGATCCGCGAGAGTCCAGAAATGCTGATGGGAATCGATCACCGGCATCTCTTGTCGTGTCCTAGCCGCCGTAACCGAATTGCCGCGGCAGCCATAAGACGATGTCGGGCACCAGGATCATCAGGAACAGCACCGCCACCAGGATCGCGATAAACGACCAGATTTCGCGGATGATATCCCGCAGCGGGATGCCCGTCAGGCCGCTCATGACGAACAGCAGCACGCCATAGGGCGGCGTAATCAACCCGATCATGATGTTGACGACGATCACCACCCCGAAATGCACGAGGTCGATGCCGAGTTCGCGCGCGGCCGGCAGAAACAGCGGCACGAGAACCAACAGCATGGTGGTGGCGTCGAAAAGGCAGCCAAGGACGAGAAACAGCAGATTGACGAGCACCAGGAACATGAGCGGGGACATGTCCGCGCCCTGGAGCAACAGCGCCACATTTTCGGGCAGACGTTCGGATGCCACCACGTAATTGAAGATCAGGGCGGCGGCGATCAGAAGGGCGACGACGCTCGTCGCACGCGCGGATTCGACAAAAACCTTGAAGCCCTCCTTCCAGGACAGCTCGCGGTAGAGCAACACCGCGAGAAGCAGCGCGTAGGCTGCCGCGATGGCGGCGGCTTCCGTGGGGGTCGTGGCTCCGCCATAGATGCAGTAGAGGAGGATGACGGGCATCAACAACGCCGGGACGGCGCGAACGCTGGTCCGCGGCAATTCCCGCAGCGGGATGCCCTTCCCTTTCGGGAAATTGCGTCGACGAGCGACGAACCCGACCAGACCCATCTGGGCAAGGCCCATGATGAGTCCCGGGATCACGCCGCCGAGAAAGAGAAATCCGACCGAGGTATCGGACACGACGGCATAAATGACCATCGGAATCGAGGGCGGGATGATCGGGCCGATCGTCGCCGACGAGGCGGCCACCGAGGCGGCGAATCCGGGCGGAATACGCCCCTGCTTGATCATCATCTGGGTGACGAGCTTGCCCGGGCCCGCGGCGTCTGCGATCGCCGATCCAGACATGCCCGAGAAGATGATGCTCACGAGGATATCCACCTGCGCCAGGCCTCCCCGGAATCGGCCCACGATGGCCTGGCAAAAATCGAACAACCGGTCCGATACGCCACTGGCGTTCATGATATTGGCCGCGAGAATAAAGAGCGGGACCGCGAGCAGGACGAATGAATCGTAGAGGCCGTTGAGCACCTGTTCGCCGAAGAGGCCGAGATCGCGGCCGGTGGCGAAAAGGTATCCGATCGAGGCGACGAACATCGCGAACGCGACGGGCATCCCAAGCAGCGCGAGCCCGAAAAATCCAACCAGCGTCAGGATGAATACTGTGCTCATTCGTCGATATCCTGTCGGGTGTTGAGTTCGTCCGTCCATGAAGCGCTCATCAGGCGCTTGATGCGGATGATGGCATCGACGATCACCGCCAGCATGAAGACGGCAAAAATGGAGTAGAGAAGGTCAAACCGGATTCGAAGGATCGGGCTTCGCTCGATTTTCATGAAGGCGATGTAATCCACCGTCTTCGGCAGCGCGACCACGAAGGCGACGGCGATGACAGCCGTCAGCACGATGGCAAGGCGACGACGCGCGCCCGGCGGCAGCGCCTCGAAGGCCATGTCGAAGGTGATGTGATCGCGTTCCCGGACGAGGAATGCGCAGCACCAGAACACGATCCAGATATAGGCGATCAGCACGAATTCCTGTGTCCAGCCGATCGGATTGTTCATGACGTAACGCGCAAAAACCTGGACCAGGAAAGCCGCGAACATGGACAGGAAAAGGAGTGCCGCCACGGATTCGGCGAACAGGCGGAGGCGTGAGCGCAAGGATTGCATATGCGGGACTTTCCGTTGTGCCGCGACAAAGGTTCGGACCTTCGTGCCGCGCCGAAGATCATGCGGCCAAAGCCGAAGGCAGCAGCCCTTCTTCGAAGTCCGTTCGGGACCGTTTAGGCAACGGCCCCGAACGATCGCGATCGTTCCAATGCGCGACGGCTACTTCGTGGCGTTGATGCGATCGAGCATGCCTTTGGGCCAGGTCTTCGACCATTCCGAATCCAGATATGCTTTTTGCACATGGGTCCGGAACGCCTCGAGGTCAGGCTTGTAGACCTTCAATCCCTGCGATTTGAAGAAGGCCTGCAATTCACCTTCCTCCTTGATGCGGTTTTCGTTGTTGTACTTCACAGCAGCCTTGGCGGCCCCCATGATCGCCGCCTTCTGCTTTTCATCGAGCTTGTTCCAGGTGGGCCCGGAGAGCGCGAGAAAAATCGAATCGACGAGATGGTCGGTCATCACGACCTGCTTGGTGACTTCGTAGAACTTCGTCGCGCGGACTGTCGGCAACGGGTTGTCCTGGCCGTCGATGGCGCCGGTCTGGAGTGCCGTATAAATCTCGCCGAAAGCCATCGGCAGCGGATTTGCTCCGAGCGCCTTGCCCAGGAACAGCCAGGTATCGGAGCCGGGCATGCGCAGTTTCACCCCTGCCAGATCCGCCGGCGTCTTGATTTCCTTCTCGGTCCGAAGATTCAGTTCGCGCGTACCGAGATAGCCGACCGACAGGATCTTGATGCCCATCTTGTCCTCGAYCAGCTTGTACATCTCCTTGCCGATGTCGCCGTCGAAGACCTTCACTTGATGTTCCGGATCGCGGATCAGGTATCCGGCGGTGAAGATCGACCATTCGGGGATCTGCTTTGCGATGTCGAACGCGGATATCATCGCCATTTCGAGGTTGCCGCGCTGCATGGCCGCCGGTTCGGTACCTTGCTTGAAAAGCGTACCGTTGAGATGAATCTCGACGTCGAACTGACCGGGCGCGCTCTTTTCCAGTTCCTGCTTGAACACGGGCAGCATCTTGGCGTGCCAATCGGAATCCACCGCGGGCGTCGAGATACGCAGCTTGACAGGATCCGCCGCTTGCGCGGTCTGAAAGCCTCCAACGAGTCCTAGTGCGGCGACGGCTCCCACCATTGTTCGACGTGAGATAAAGATCGACATAGCCTTTTCCTCCCAATTTTTGATTGCGTCCGGACGAGTGACCGTCCGGCATCTTTTGGCTCGGCGCAATACTGCGCTGCGTCCGCGCCGCTTGTAAATATCTAAATACACGCTAACATGTTAATTCGCAATTCGGGACTTTTGCCCGCTTTCTGGCCGCTTTTCGTAAAAGGACCTCGCCGTGAACCGCCCCTCCGATCGCTTCGGCCTGTCAGCAGCCATGACCACACCTTTCCGTGCCGACGGCTCCCTCGATCTCGCTCGTCTCGCCGGGCATGCACGCTGGTGTCTCGATCATGGCTGCGGAAGCGTCACGGCTTTCGGAACCACCGGTGAAGGAGCGTCCATCGGGTTGTCGGGGAGAGAGCAGGTTCTCGGAGCCCTCGCGGGCGGAGGACTTGCACCCGATCAGGTCGTCTATTGCGTCGCCGCCACAGCCCTCCACGAGGCAATCGTCCAGGCGCGAATGGCCTACGATTTCGGCGCCCGCGCCCTTCTTCTCCCCCCGCCCTACTACTTCAAGGGCGTCAGCGACGATGGGCTGTTCGACTGGTTCGCGCAGGTCTTCACCAAGCTGCGCGGAGCGGCGCGCGACGTCATCCTCTACAACATCCCCTCGGTCACTCATGTGGCGCTCTCCGTGGACCTGATCGGTCGGATCAGAGAGGCGTTTCCGGGGGTCGTGATCGGCGTGAAGGATTCGTCCGGCGACTGGGCCTACACGCAGAGCCTTCTGGCCGCCCATAAGGATATCGCCATTCTGATCGGAGATGAGCGCTATCTGGCGGAAGGTGTCTCGCTTGGAGGTCAGGGAGCCATCTCGGGACTCGCCAATGTCTGTCCCGAAATCCTGTTGGCGATGATCGAAACGAAACGCGGAGATACCCGCGTCAATCGACTGGTCGACGAGGTTCTACGCCATCCCGTGACGCCCGCGGTCAAGGCTCTGGTTGCACACCGCACGGGAGCCGATGAATGGCGCCACGTGCGCGCGCCGCTCGTCGCGATGCAGCCCGGAACGGCCGCGGCTTTGAGCGCGACCTATGACAAGCTTTTCGATCTGAAGGCGGCGTAGGACACGAGCCCACTATGGACAAGATCATTCCCCCCCGCGATGGAGGAACGCTTCGAGAGAGAGCGTATGAGAGTTTCACGCAGCATCTGCTGGCGCGAGATATCCGGCCGGGCCAATTCATTTCGCAGCGCGAGCTGGTCGAGTTGACCGGCCTGCCTCTCGGCGCAATCCGGGAACTGATCCCTCGGCTCGAGGCCGAAGGCCTTATCAAGACAGTGCCGCAGCGCGGCATGCTCGTGGCACACGTGGATCTCAACCTGATTCAGGACGCCTTTCAGTTCCGGCTTTTCCTCGAGCGGGAAGCGATTGCAATCTTCACGAGGGATGCCAGCGACGAAACGCTGGCACGGTTGCGAGCCGCGCACGAACGGGTCATCGCCGATTGCGCGGCGAACAATGGCGTCATCACGCCCGATCTCGTGGCACGCGCCCAAACGACCGATTGGGACCTTCACTGGACCATCATTGCTGCCTTGGCGAACGACATCATTTCCGACGCCTACCGGGTCAATTCCATCAAGGTCAGATTGATCAGGCAGGAACAGACCCTGCTGTCCGAACCCCTGGTGATTCCGGTCATGCAGGAGCATCTGACGGTGATCGAGGCGATCGAAACGAGGGTCCCGTCGACGGCGGTCGAGGCGATCACGGCGCACATCCTCAATGCGAAAAGTCGAGCGCTGCGAGTCCGCTAGCCCGGACTCTCAGCCCCGTGCCTTCTGATCGGCAAGGATCATCTCAGCCGCCTTCTCTCCAATCATGACCGAAGGCGAGTTGGTGTTGCCAGACGTGATCGTCGGCATGATCGACGCATCGGCCACCCGGAGCGAGCCGATGCCCCGCACACGAAGCCGTTCATCGAGGACTGCCATGGAATCGGACTCAGTCCCCATCTTGACCGTCCCCACTGGGTGAAAGATCGTAGTGGCAATCTCCTGCACCGCCCGCAGCAGCTCTTCGTCCGTTTGCAGCGCCGCCCCGGGCTTGAATTCCTCCGGCCTGTAGCGAGCCAGGGGCTGCTGCGCGACGATGCGGCGGGTCAGACGAATGCTGTCGATGGCCACCTGCCGGTCGTCCGGCGTCGAAAGATAGTTGGGGCGAATGGCAGGCGCCGCCATCGGATCGGACAAGGTCGCGTGGACGGTTCCGCGGCTCGACGGCCGCAGATTGCAGACGCTCGCGGTAAAGGCGCTGAACGGATGCATCCCCTCTCCCCAGCGATCGAGCGACAGGGGCTGAATATGAAATTCGAGATTCGCGGTCGCATATTCGGGCGAGGAGCGAGCGAAAATGCCGACCTGCGAAGGAGCCATCGTCAGGGCGCCGCGGCGTCGGAACAGATAATCCACACCCATTCCCATGCGCCGCAAGAGATTGGCGTAGTCCGTATTCAGTGTCCGAACGCCCTCGACCTTGTAAACCGGACGGATCTGCAGATGGTCCTGCAGGTTGGCGCCCACGCCGGGTGCGTGATGAACGACCGCAACACCAAGCTTTTCCAGATGTCTGCCTTCTCCGATGCCACTGCGCTCGAGGATCACCGGCGACGCAACAGCGCCCGCCGACAGGATGATCTCTCCGCGCGCCTGCGCCTTGAATGGCTGCCCCGCCACGGAAAAGGCAACGCTGTTGGCGCGGCCGTCGATGATGTCGATCCGATCGACGAGGGCGTCGGTTTGCAGGCGGAGGTTTGGCCGCTTCAGAACGGGTTTCAGAAATCCCCGTGCCGCGCTCCAACGGCGTCCGCGCTTCTGGTTGACCTGGAAATAGGATGATCCTTCGTTGTCGCCGGTATTGAAGTCGTCGATGGGGGGAATGCCGGCGGCCTCCGCGGCGGCACGGACCGCATCCAGGATTTCCCACCGGATGCGCGGGTTCTCCACCCGCCATTCACCGCCCGAGCGATGAAGCGCGGAGGGCGGGTTCGCATTGTCCTCATGCTTGAGGAAAAACGGGAGCACGTCGTCCCATCCCCAGCCCGCCAGGCCCATCTGGCGCCAGCCATCGTAATCGGCCGCCTGTCCGCGCATGTAGATCATCGCATTGATGGCGGATGAGCCGCCGATCACCTTTCCGCGCGGATAAGCCAGCGAACGGCCGCCCAGACCTTCTTCTTCGCCGGTGACGAACATCCAATCGGCACGCGGGTTGCCGATGGCGAAAAGATATCCGACCGGGATATGAAACCAGATCCAGCGATCATGCCCTCCCGCCTCGAGCACCAGCACCTTGTTACGCGGATCCGCCGAAAGACGATTGGCAAGGACGCAGCCCGAGGAGCCCGCACCGAGAATGATGTAGTCGTACGCGCCGAAATCGCTCGGTTCATCCGCCATCGGTGCTGTCTCCCATCCGCCACGTGGATGACGGTGCTCCAAGTTGGCACCGGCATCCCGAATCGCCAATGATCATCTTGCAGCCGGTATGTGATGGGGCAAATCACCCGCACTCTGGGCCGACGCGTTCGGCGGTCCAGTGCGACGACACCACCGGCCGCTACAGGCACTCATTCTCGTTCGAATGCTGCAGAATGTGGGGCTCTGCTCCCATCCAGATCGAAGTGACGCAAAGGAAATTAGGTTGATTTACGATCTGACTTGTATACTAGAGTACAACCCAGTGAAGTCCGACTGTGCTGTCGAGACTACATGATAATGTCACAACAAGACTGGGAGTAATGCCTATGCCATTTTCGCAGAGAACCCGCCTCATCGCGTCCGCCCTTCTCGGCCTGGGTCTGACGATGGGCGCTGCTCACGCGCAGGATCTGCCTGCCCCGGGCACCAGCCCCCGCATCGACGCTATCAAGAAGGCCGGCCAGCTTCGGGTGGGCGTTCTGTCGAACCCACCTTGGCTCATCGAGGACACGACCGGATCCGGCGAGGCCTGGGCCGGGCCGGCATGGACATTGTCAAAGGAATACGCCAAGCGCCTCGGCGTGAAGCTGGTGGCTGTGCCCGTTTCGCACGAGACCAAAGTCCCCGTTCTCGCGTCCAACCAGGTCGACCTGACCATCTCGCCGCTCTCCGTGACGAAAGAGCGCCAGAACGTGGTCGACTTCATCACCTATTCGAGGACCAGCCTGTGCGTTTTCGGCCGTGCCGACAACCCCAAGGTTGCGAACGCGAAGTCGGTTGACGACTTCAACAGCCCCGACGTCACGATCGCCTATTTCACCGGTGGCGGCGAGGAAAACTGGGTCAAACAGCGCTTCCCGAAAGCCGTTCTGCGAGGCGTCTCCAGTGCGGGTACGGCGGCCCCGGTCGAGGAGATCATGGCTCGTCGGTCCGATGTCACGCCGATCAACCGTATCCCGTGGATCGCACTCAACAAGAAAGTGAAAGGCCTCATGGCCTTGCCGCAGGGCAACAATTGCCAGGACAGCAAGGAAGCCGCCAACGAGATCGGCCTTGCGCTCGACAAGAACCAGCCTGAGTTCCTGCAATGGCTGAAATCCGTCTCCGAGCCGATGCTTCCCACTCTGCAGAAAGAAGAAGAGCGCATCGTCGAGACGATGTAATTCGCTGCCGATCGCCTCAGGCTGGCCCATGTCGGCCTGAGGCTCATTTTCGAACTGTGGCAGCGTTGAAGCGGTCCTGATATGGAATTCAATTTCGACCCCGTATTGCAAAGCTGGCGCTTCCTGCTGGACGGTTTGCGCGTAACGCTGATCCTGTCGGGCGGCGTGGCATTGTGCAGCTTCATCTTCGGCACGCTGGTGGGACTTGCACGCCGCTATGGGCCCGAGTGGCTTCGCGTCATTCTGGTTTTCTACATCGACTCGATGCGGGCGATTCCGGTTCTTGTCGTTCTCGTCTGGGTCTATTTCGCGCTGCCCGCGATCACGGGCTGGAATCTTCCGCCTTTCTGGTCCGCGCTCTTTGCCTTGTCGTTCCATCTCGCGGCCTACGTCGCAGAGGTCATTCGGGCGGGAATTGAATCGGTGAGGCCGGGTCAGGTGCGCGCCGGGCTCGCGCTCGGGATGTCGGGCCCCCAGATCGTCCGCATGATCGTGTTGCCGCAGGCAATCGTCCGCATGATGCCCGCATTCGGATCGCTCCTGTCGCTGGCGATCAAGGATACGGCCATCGCGGCCGTGATCGCCGTGCCGGAGCTCATGCGCCGCGCCGACGCCGTGGCAGGACAATCCTATGCGCCTGTCGAAGTCTTCTCGACCGTGATGATCATCTACTTCCTCATCATCTTCCCCGTCACCCGCGCCGTCGACATGGTCTACAAGCGCATCGCGTTCCTGGGGCGGTCATGAATCTCGACTGGTCTATCATTCCCGCCAGCGCCGGCGCTCTCGCGCGGGGCGCACTCATCACGATTGCCCTCACGGTTCTCACAATGACGATCGCGGTTCCGTGCGGCATTGGCGTCGCAATGCTACGCGAGTCAAAATTCCGGCCGGTGGCTTTTCTGGCGACCTGCTTCGTCGAGCTCTTCCGCAACCTCCCCATCATTCTCGTAGTCTATTGGGCATTCTACGTGATGCCGGTGGTATTCGGGATCGCATTCTCGCCCTTCATCACAGGCCTCGTCGCGTTGTCGCTCAACAATACGGCGTATAATTCCGAGACCTTCCGGTCGGGGATCAAGTCGATCCGTAAGGGACAAACCGAGGCCGCCCTGGCGCTGGGGATGAGCGAGGGCCAGGCGTTTCGCCAGATCGTGCTCCCGCAAGCCTGGCGGCGGGTGCTCCCGGTCCTCGCGACCACATGGGTCACGCTGTTCAAGGACACATCCCTGGTTTCCGTCATTGCCGTCGGAGACCTGGCGCATACGGCCATGCAAATCAGGTCTCAATCGTTCCGCGTGATCGAGATGCTGACGGCCATGGCTGCCATATATTGGCTGCTTGGATATCCGCAAGCCAAGATCGCCGATTGGATCCACAAGAAATTCGGGGTCACAGAATGACAGCCGCCACGTTAGCGATGCAATCCGCTCCTCGCGTCGTCCTGCAATACCGAGATGTTCGCAAGCTCTACGGTGACTTCGTTGCGCTCTCGGGCGTCTCCATGGAAGTGGAGCGAGGACAGGTCGTCTGCCTCATCGGCCCTTCCGGCTCCGGCAAATCCACGCTCCTGCGTTGCACCAATGCGCTTGAGTCGCTTGATGGCGGCGAATTACTCTTCGACGGCATACCTCTGCCAAAGGATGCCGCATCCATCCGCAAGGTCCGCCAGCGCATGGGTATGGTGTTCCAGAATTTCGAGCTGTTTCCGCACAAGACGGCAATTCAGAATATCATGATGGGGCCTAAGACCGTCCTGGGCCTGTCCGAGCAGGAATCGCGCGCGCGGGCCGAAGCGCTCCTGGTAAAGGTAGGCCTGTCTGACAAGCCGGAGAATTATCCCGCCAATCTCTCAGGCGGCCAGCAGCAGCGCGTCGCCATTGCCCGAGCTCTCGCGATGGAACCCGAGGTCATGTTGTTCGATGAGCCGACTTCGGCGCTCGATCCGGAAACCATCGGCGAAGTCTTGAACGTCATGAAAGCTCTCGCGGATGACGGCATGACAATGGTCGTCGTCACGCACGAGATGACGTTCGCTCGTCGGGTTGCCGACCACGTCGTGGTTTTCGAAAGCGGCCGGATCCTCGAGCAAGGTCCGCCAACTCAAATCTTCGACGCACCCCAGCAGGCACGGACTCGCGACTTCCTTGGCCATCTGGGCTGGGATGCGTGAAGGAGGCTCGCAGCAACATGCCTGAGTTGCCGCCAGACGTCACCCTGGACCTTCCTTCCTCCGGAGGAGATCTGGTGCGGGGCATATCTGCGCCTCTCAGCGTTGCGTCCATTCACGCCGTCATCCGGCACGACATCATTCTGCTGCGTCTTCGTCCTGGCACTCGGGTGTCGGAGAATGAGCTCGCCCGTCGGTTCGGCACGAGCCGGACGCCGGTGCGGGAAGCGCTTTTGCGCCTTGTCGACGAGGGACTGGTCGAAGTCTGGCCTCAGCGCGGCACGTTCATCACGCCCATATCCCTTTTGGCCGTCCGGCGCGCACGATTTGTTCGCGAAGCGATGGAGGTCGCCATCCTGCGGCAGGCGGCCGAACAGGGACTCTCTGCACAAGGGCGGCGAGAGGCGGAAAGGGCGATCTCCGCGCAAGAGGATGCGCGCGACAGGCCGGAATCCTTCACGCGGGCCGACGACGCCTTCCACCGTGCCTTCGCGGACGGGATCGACGTCGGCAATATATGGGCGGTGTTGGAGAGGGAGAAAGCCCAGTTCGATCGCCTCCGATTCCTCAGCCTCCCGAATGTAACGCCCGTTTCCACCTTGATCTCTCAGCACAAGGCGATACTCGTTGCCGTGCTGAAGGGAGACGTCGTGGCGGCCGAACGGGCAGCCCGCGAGCATCTCTCGGAGGTTCTCAAGGTTTCAGATACGCTTGTCGCCACCCATCCCGAGCTGATTGTCGACGACCGCGCAACAGTCAGCTAGGCACAGTATTCGCAAACGGACACAATGCGGCGAAACGGCAGTCAAGACCGCCCGCCGAACGCAATTAGAGAATCGAAGAGGAGGACCTTGCCCATGGAACAGACCTGGCGCTGGTGGGGACCAGAGGACATCATCACTCTCGCGCATGTGCGACAGACAGGTGCGACGGGAATCGTGACGGCTCTGCATGACGTACCGGCAGGCGTTGTCTGGACGCGGGAAGCTATCGAAGCTCGCAAGCGTTACATCGAAAGTGACTCCACGCTCGGCTTGCGATGGAGCGTTGTCGAAAGCTTGCCGGTTGTCGAGGCGATCAAGATTGGCGAAGGTGATCTCGAGCCCCTGTTCGAGGCTTACCGCACTTCGCTCCGCAATCTCGCATCCTGTGGAATACGAACGGTCTGCTATAACTTCATGCCCGTTCTCGACTGGACCCGAACCGACCTTCGAGCCCCTGTCGCAGGCGGGGGGCTCGCACTCCGGTTCAATGCCCACGAATATGCGGCATTCGACTGTTTCATGCTCGAACGGCCGGGTGCCGAGAGCGACCACCCGCCGGAGGTAATTGACCGCGCGCGCGACTGGTTCAAGGCATCCACGCCGGGCGATCGCGAAAAGCTGCTGGCCAACATTATGGCGGGCCTTCCCGGAGCATTCGATCGCTACGACCTTCCGGGGTTGCGGGTGATGCTCGCGCGCTTCAAGGACGTGTCGGCCGAAAGGCTGCGGGACAACCTTGCGCGCTTCTTGCGCGCCGTCATTCCGACCGCCGAGGAAGTCGGCATTCGCATGGGCATACACCCGGACGATCCACCGCGCCCGCTCCTCGGATTGCCGCGCATCGTAAGCTCCGAAGACCATCTGGCTGCGATCCTCGACATGCATCCGTCGCGCGCCAACGGTTTGACTTTCTGCACCGGCTCGCTGGGCGCGAGACCCGGAAATGACCTGCCGGCCATGGCCAGACGATTTGCGAACCGGATTCATTTCGCCCACCTTCGAAACGTGACAAAATACCCGGACGGTTCGTTCGAGGAGGCCGATCACCTCGGCGGCGACGTGGACATGGTGACGGTTGTCGGCGAGTTGCTGCAGGAGCAGAAACGGCGGCACGATGCCGGGGCTGAAGACTGGCGCATCCCATTCCGGCCCGATCACGGGCGTGAACTGCTCGACGATGTCGGCAAGCCCACGCATCCTGGCTACCCGGCGATCGGAAGGCTGCGCGGACTGGCTGAAATTCGTGGGGTCATGACGGCGATCTCGCAACGCGAAGGCTTGCCGATCTAAAAAATCAGCGGGCGGGAGAATTTGATGAGCATTGAGAATCTCAAGATCGAAGTTGCCCGCCAGTTCGGCACACCGGCGGTTGTGATCGACCTCGATATCGTGGAGCGCAATATCGCGCGCGTTCAAGCGATGTGTGACGCCGCCGGCATCGCCAACCGGCCTCACATCAAGACACATAAGAGCCCCGTCCTGGCCACGATGCAGCGCGACGCGGGGGCGCGCGGTATCACTTGCCAGAAGATCGGCGAAGCCGAAGTCATGGCCGATGGCGGACATGACGACATCCTGATCTCCTACAATATCCTGGGCGAGCAAAAGCTCGGCCGCCTCGGGGCGCTTCTCTCGCGCGCCAAGGTCACCGTCGCGGCAGACAACCCGACGGTTGTTGCCGGCCTTCCGCTCGCCGCTGAAATCGCCGGCCGTGATCTGGATGTACTGGTGGAGTGCGACACCGGTCGCAAACGCGCGGGCGTGACAACCCCCGCGGAGGCCGTGAGCCTCGCGCGCGACATCGCCTCCCGACCAGGGCTGTCGTTCGCCGGTTTCATGCTCTACGCGCCTGAGACGGCCACAGCCGAGACGCAGGCTTTTCTGGATGCCGCGAACGCAGGGCTACGCGAAGCGGGGCTTACGGCCAGGATGGTCTCGACCGGCGGCACGCCCAATCTTGCCAGCCTCGGACAGATAAAGGGCGTCACCGAGCATCGGGCAGGCACTGCCATTTTCAATGACCGGATGATGATAGCTGCCGGCATGGCGAGCCTCGCGGATTGCGCATTGAACGTCTTTGCCACTGTTGTGAGCCGCGCCGAGGCCGACCGCGGAATTCTCGATTCCGGGTCGAAGACCTTGACCAGCGACACGGGCGGTCTGGAGGGCCACGGGCTCATCATCGAACACCCCGAGGCTCGCATCGCGCGCTTTGCCGAGGAGCATGGATTTCTCGATCTCTCCGCCTGCAATCTTCGTCCGAACGTCGGCGATATCGTGAGGATCGTGCCCAACCATGTGTGTGTTGTGGTCAACATGGTGGACCGTCTGGTGACGGTGCGCGGCGGCGAGATCGTCGGAGAATTGCCGGTGGCGGCGCGCGGACGGTTGACCTGAACAACTCAGAACCTGCACGCATTGCCGGAAGTTCAGCATGGAAGTCCGGCGTGGCAGGTTGGCCTTGCACTTCGCGGCCTCTCGGCGAGTGGCCCTGACCATATCTAAGGAGCCGCGCTTCTGCGGTGGGATCGTCATGTTCGAACAGACTTTTGTCCTGACCCTTGCGTGCCCCAACCGGCCGGGCATCGTCGCCGCGGTGGCCACTTATCTGTTCGAGTCCGGTTGCAACATTCTCGACGCTCAGCAATTCGACGATGTTCCGACCGATGCGTTCTTCATGCGGGTCGTATTCAACCGGCTGGAGAATGCGCGCGCGGCCGAGGCCATCATCAGCGACTTTGCCCCACTCGGTCAGCGGTTCTCGATGGACTGGAGTATCCGTGACCGAGCAGTGCCTCGACGTGTCATGCTTCTCGCATCCAAGGCCGACCATTGCCTCGCGGATCTTCTGTATCGCTGGCGGACGGGCGAGTTGCATATGGAGGTGTCGGCCATCGTCTCCAACCATCCTCGCGAGGTCTATGGCCATCTCGATTTTGGCGACATTCCCTTCCATCACCTCCCGGTTACAAAGAACACGAAGCTGGAGCAGGAGGACCGGATCTGGGAACTCGTCTGCGACACGAACACGGATCTGGTTGTACTCGCACGCTACATGCAGATCCTGTCGGATGGCCTCGCGGCAAAGCTCGCGGGCCGGGCGATCAACATCCACCATTCATTCCTGCCGGGATTCAAAGGCGCGAAGCCGTACCACCAGGCATACAATCGTGGCGTGAAGCTCATCGGGGCGACGGCCCATTATGTGACCTCGGAGCTCGACGAGGGGCCTATCATCGAACAGGACGTACAGGTGATCAGTCACCGTGACATGCCCGAGGATCTCATTCGTAAAGGCCGCGACATCGAGCGCCGTGTCCTGGCGCGCGCTGTCCGTCACCACCTGGAAGGCCGCGTCATCCTGAACGGCCACAAGACAGTGGTTTTCACCGACTAGGTTTGCTTTTCGAATTCAACCGATGAGTGAATGCAATTCCGTCCTCCATCGAACGGGATTGCGCCGCGCGGGCTCCTAGCCGATCGCCATCAGACTGGCATTCCCGCCAGCGGCCGCGGTGTTGATGCTCGTGGAAACTTCCTCCACCAGCCAATCGACGCAGTAATCCTCAGTCCCTGCCGCGAGACCCGTCGGGGATGCGCTTTGCACCGGCACGATCCGGCCCTCCAGCGAAGCCACGCGGCCGGTCATCTTCAGGACGCGATCCGGTGAGCCCTCGATCAAGGCGGCCGCGATGTGCGGCATCTGACTCCACTCCGTCACTCTCGCGATCCGTCCGGCGAGGCCGGCAGGCAAGCCGCGCAGTGCCGCCGACGTGGCGGCTGAAGCATCCACCACCATATCGTTTCCGGTTGCCAGCGCGGCGCCGACCTGAAGGAGAAACCCGGTTTCGGATTCAGGCAGGAGCAGCACGCGCCCACGGCGGCGCGTCTCGTACAAGTTGCGCTCGCCCACGGGTCCGGGCAATTCGAGGCTCGTGCCGAGAAGCGACCGCTTCAGGTAGGTCCGACAGCGTGTTGCTTCGCCCGCATGACCGCCGGCGACAAGCCAGTCGCAATAGGTTTGCACCGCAGACGATGCGGCTTCGGGCGCCGGAATTTTGTTTCCAACCTCCGGTCGGACACTCAAGAGACGCAGAAGGTAGAGGGGGCCGCCCGCCTTTGGGCCGGTCCCGGAGAGGCCGCAACCACCAAAGGGCTGGACGCCGACGATCGCCCCGATGATATTCCGGTTGATGTAGATGTTGCCGACCTCGATGCGGTTCGACACACGCTCCGCGGTCTCGTCGATCCGCGTATGAAGCCCGAACGTCAGGCCGTAACCCGTCGCGTTGATGTCGTCGACAAGCTGATCAAGGTTCTCGCGACGGTAGCGGATCACGTGCAGCACGGGACCGAATACCTCGTGCTTCAATTCGCTAAGCTTGCCGATCTCGATGAAGGTAGGGGCCACGAACGTGCCATGCTGCGTTTCCGATGGAAGCGGCGCAGACTCGGTTTTCCGTCCGAGGGCGGCCATGCTTCGCACATGGCGGTCGATCATCTGCCGGGCTTCCTCGCTGATGACGGGTCCCACATCGGTTGCCAGCCTGTCCGGGTTTCCGACACGAAGCTCGCGCACCGCGCCTTTCAGCATCGCAAGAGTGCGGTCGGCGATCTCCTCCTGGAGACACAGGACGCGCAGCGCCGAGCAACGCTGCCCCGCGCTGTCGAACGCCGACAAGATCACATCGGCCACGACCTGCTCGGCCAAAGCCGACGAATCGACGATCATCGCATTCTGTCCCCCGGTTTCCGCGATCAGCGGGATCGGCTGGCCGTCGGGCGAGAGACGCTGGGCCAGCTCACGCTGGATGAGCCGCGCCACATCCGTCGATCCGGTGAACATCACGCCGGCGGTTGCGCTGTTGGCAACCAGTGCGGCTCCGACGTCACCAGCCCCCGGCAGCAGTTGCAGAACACCCGGCGGAATACCCGCCTCGCGCAATATGCGAACGCCTTCGGCTGCGATCAGGCACGTTTCCTCGGCGGGCTTCGCGAGCACCGGGTTTCCGGCCGCCAACGCCGCGGATACCTGCCCGGTGAAGATCGCCAGAGGAAAATTCCACGGGCTGATGCACACGATCGGCCCGAGCGGACGGTGGTTTTCCGAAGAGAGATCGGTACGCGCCTGAGCCGCGTAGTAGCGCAGGAAGTCGATGGCCTCGCGCACCTCCGCGATGGCGTTGGGGATAGATTTTCCGGCCTCGCGGACGATCAGGCCGAGGAGAGTCGGCATCCGGGTTTGCATGAGGTCCGCGGCGCGGTTCAGACAGGCTGCGCGCGTTTCAGGAGGGGTCGACGCCCAATCCGGCGCGGCCGCGAGGGCATGCCGAAACGCGGTGATGATCATGTCCGGCGTGGAATCCACGACCGTTCCGACCCGGTCGCGATGATCCGCGGGGTTGAGAACCGGACGCGCCTCCCCATTGGCTTCACCCTCTCCGAGCGAGGGCACAGTTCTCCACTGCGTTTCCGCGCTCGCCCTCAACGCGGCCGACAATTCAGCAAGCTCTCCTTCGTTGGAGAGATCGATTCCCACCGAATTCGCACGCGACGCCCCATACAGGTCTCTTGGAAGGGCAATTCTCTCATGCGGTGCACCGAGCGGCCGGATAGAGTTGGCCACCGCGACCGGATCAGCCACCAATTCGCTGATGGGAATGTCCTTATCGCCGATCCGATTGACGAACGAACTGTTGGCTCCATTCTCCAGCAGGCGGCGTACCAGATAGGCGAGCAAGGTCTCGTGCGTCCCGACAGGGGCATAGATGCGGCAGGGTCGGTCGAGTTTTGTCGGACCGACAACCTCCTCGTAGAGCGGCTCACCCATACCGTGAAGACATTGAAACTCATATTGCCGCGGGTGGTAGTCGTCGCCCGCCATTTTGAGAATGGTGGCAAGCGTCTGCGCGTTGTGGGTCGCAAATTGGGGGAAGGTCGCGTCCGGCGCCGCGAGAAGCTTTCGTGCGCAAGCGACATACGAAACGTCGGTGTAGACTTTGCGGGTGTAAACCGGAAAGTCGTCGAGCCCGTCGACCTGGGCGCGCTTGATCTCCGCATCCCAGTAAGCGCCCTTGACCAATCGAACCATGAGCCGGTGACGGCTTCTGCGCGCGAGGTCGATGAGGAAATCGATAACGGCCGGGCATCGCTTGCCATAGGCCTGCACGACAAAACCAATCCCGTCCCAACCGGCAAGTTCCGGAGCAAAGCAAAGCTCCTCCATCAGATCGAGGGACAGCTCGAGCCGATCGGCCTCCTCCGCGTCTATGTTGAGACCGATATCGTAGCGGCGTGCCAACGCCGCGAGCGCCCGCACTTTCAGAAGCAATTCTCCCATGACGCGCTCGGCTTGCGAGCGGGCGTAGCGCGGGTGGAGCGCCGACAGCTTGATGGAAATTCCCGGGCCGTCGTAGATGCCACGCCCGGCCGAGGCCCGGCCAATGGCGTGAATGGCATTCTCGTAATCGGCATAATAGCGGGCCGCGTCCTCCGCCGTGGTCGCCGCCTCGCCCAACATGTCGTAGGAATAGCGAAAGCCCGCCTGCTCCAGCTTGCGGCTGTTCTCGATCGCCTCATCGATCGTCTGCCCCTTGACGAACTCCTCGCCCATCATGCGCATGGCAACATCGACGCCCTTGCGGATCACCGGCTCGCCGAGGCGCGCGACCAGACGGGTGAGTGCCGATGAGAGATCCTGTTCGTCCGTCGCCGATGTCAACTTGCCGGTGACGAGTAGACCCCACGTAGCGGCGTTGACGAAAAGCGACGGGGAACTGCCGAGATGCGAATGCCAATTTCCGGGCGCGATCTTATCGCGAATGAGCGCATCGCGCGTCGCGCGGTCGGGAATGCGCAACAACGCCTCCGCCAGGCACATGAGGGCGACGCCCTCCTGGGTTGAAAGCGAGTATTCCTGAACGAGACCTTGGACGCCGCCGCCCCGGTGCTTGGCGCGCAAGCTCTCGACGAGTTTGGACGCGACCGCCGCAGCCGCCGCAACCGTGGCAGCAGGCAATGTCGCGTCCGCGAGGAGAGCGGGGAGGATGTCAGGCTCCGGACGGCGATAGACCCGCGTGATGCGCGATCTCAGCTCGCTCTGCGGCCGGACTGGCGGCGCAAAGTGGTGGAAAGGACCATCTTCTGCCGGATGGTCGGAATCCGCGCTCGAGGTCGTGTTCAAATTTCCTGAAGTGCTCATGCTCGTGTTTGCCCGTTTGACCCAGGTCCAGACGACACCTGCCGGCCGGTCCGCCATCCTCCGCGCGATGAAGCGGGTCGGAAGAGAGATTATCGCCCGAACGTACGCTCGCCAGAACCGGATATCGATGGTCGATTCTTAAGTTCAGCCCGGATATAATTCGGTTTTTCGACAGGAAACTGGATTTATGACCAAGATCGATAAGATCGACCGCCGCATTCTCTCGATCCTGCAGGTCGATGGGCGCATTGCCAACAACGAACTGGCGGAGCGCGTCGGCCTGTCACCCACCGCCACGAGCGACCGGATGAGGCGTCTGCAGAAGGACGGCTATATCCTGGGCTTCGGGGCCCGGCTGGATCCACACCGCCTCGGTCTCGGCCTGTTGGTGTTCGTGGAGGTCCTTCTCGACAAGACCACGCCGGATGTTTTCGACAATTTCGCCCGGGCGGTGCGGCGCGCGCCGGAGGTTCTGGAATGTCACATGGTCGCGGGCGGCTTCGATTATCTGATCAAGACGCGGCTTGCCGATATGGCCACCTACCGCCGCTTTCTCGGAGAGGTTCTTCTGTCCTTCCCGGGGGTGAAAGAAACGCGGACCTACGCGGCGATGGAAGAGGTCAAGAACGATGGGCCGCTGCCGCTTTGACACCGAAAGCCTCCCGCGGCGTCCTGGCGCGGGAGGCTGATTTTGGTGCGATCCGGATCAGATCACGAAGAAGTCGTGATACGTAATCTTCAGATTCTTCTTGATGGTTGCCACCTCGACCTGTGCTTTCGAGCCTGAGCCATCCTGGTCATAATATAGGACGCCCTTCTTTTTGTCGTAGATCACGTAGTCGTTGCGGTCCTTCGCCTCGGTGCCGACGGTGAAATAAGCCTTGCTCAACTTCTTCGGAGACGCCTCCGAACCACCCTTCCCAAGCTTCGTAAACACGGCATTGTCGAGATAGACGGAATCGTCCTTGACGTTGAAGTCGGTAATCTTGTCGACATTGGTCTTCTTGTTCAACTTCGCGTCGAACACGAACGCGTCGCGTCCTGCGTTGCCCGTGAGCGTATCCTTGCCTGAGCCGCCGAAGAGTTTGTCGTCTCCTAGGCCACCAAGCAGGAAGTCGTTGCCGCCAAACCCTTTCAGGGTGTCGTTCCCGGCCGTCCCGGCAATCCGCTCCCCAACGCCTGTCCCGTTCACAGTCAGGGTGCCGCCAACCAGCGGTATCCCCAGCGCCGCGTATTGCGAGGTGCTCAAGGAGAGCACGCCAGACACGTTAAGCGCATCGAKTCCCTGCGGGCCGAGTGCGCCGATTTGTGACGCGTCAAGAGCGCTCAGAGCAGATCCCGAGTCGGTGAGCGTCACTGTATCGCTGGCCGTAAGTTGCACCGATCCGAGCGCGGTGAATTGCGCCAGCGTCAAGCTCAGCACATCGTTGCTTGCATCGATGGTGTCGACGCCATTCCCTCCCAGCGCGGCAATCTGCGCGGGGGTGAGGGAGCTTAAGGTTGCGCCCGCATCCGCCAAGGTGACCGTGTCGGATGTGGTGAGCTTAACCGTCCCCAATGCGTTGAGTTGGGCGACGGAAAGATTAAGGACATTGTCGGTCGCGTCGATGGTATCAACGTTCTTGCCCGCTAGCGCAGCGATCTGGCCGACACTCAAGGCGCCAAGGTTAGCACCCAAATCCGCGATAGCCACGGCGTCGGCAACAGTGAGACTCACCTCTCCCAGAGCATTGAATTGAGAGACTGAGAATTTGAGGACATCGTCATCAGCGTCAATCGAGTCGATGCCTTTACCATTGAGCGCGGCGATTAGATTCACGCTCATTGTGCCTAAAGCGTCGCCCGTATCTTCCGCGATCACCGTGCCTGTCGATTGAAACGCGATCGCGCCCGAGGCGTTAAGCTGCGCAACACTGAGCTTGAAAGTTTGGTCCGTCGAAGCGACGGTGTCGACGCCCTGAGCGGCCATAGCGGCAATCTGGGTCGTGTTCAGCAGCTCGAGGTTAGCGCTAGTGTCGGCGATCGTCACCACATCATCATGTGTTAGCTGAACAGTTCCGAGCGCATTGAACGCCGCTGCCGAGTAGGTGAGTTGATTGTCAATCGCATCGATAAAATCGACCCCCTGCCCCGCCAGCGCGGCAACGGCGGTAGGGTCTGGCCCGTTTAGCACGGCACTGAACTCGGCGAGCGTGACGTCATCATCCTGGTTCAGAGCGATGTTCCCGGTACCCAGTGCGATCAGCTGGGCAATGTCGATGCTCAAAGCATTGTCGCTCGCGTCGATCGCGTTGCCGCCTCTGGCTGCGAAATCCGCGATCTGACCTGGGGACAAGCCGTTGAGATTGGCCCCAGTGTCCACAATTGTGATGGTGTTTCCGGGCGTGAACGCGACTGTCCCGAGCGAGGCGAACTGCGCGACCGTTAAAGCGAGCGTACCATCGCTCGCGTTGATCGCATCCACATTGGCACCCGCAAGCGCCGCAACCTCCTCAGGGGTCAACGACGCAATATTATCGTCAGTGTCGAGGATCGTGACGTCGTCGACGTCACTCCATGGCCCTCCGGCCCGATACTCAGCGACAGTTAGATTTACAGCAACCATGGCGCGCCTCACAAATGAACCACACACCTCCCGGACCCCGCAGCAAGCTACGCCATTAGGAGGTATCTCTTTCAACAGAAGACACGAAGTTTCTTAGGGGCGCCAATTCTCAAAGAGGGTATTCCTATTATCCAAAGAGGGTATTCCCAAAAGCGCCCTTGGAAATTGTTGGGAATACGAATGGTATTTTCCGAGCGGGCGTGCGGCGCGCAAAATAGTCACCAGCACAGCCATTGGATTGTGCCGAATACGCAAATCCCCAGTGGATGATTCGCAGTGGCGTCGCGGTTTCTGGGCGGTGCCCCAGGTGCCTTGGCGGAGCGGCGGAAGGTGAAATCTGCTAGCCAATGCCGTACGATCCATGGGCAGTCGGATGCATTCGAACGATCGATACCATGCTTAGAATTCACTTCAGCCGCTTGCTTGGCGTTTGCTGTGGCCTGGTCTTCTGCACCGCGGCGGTGTTGGCGGCGCCGCGCACGGAATCCGTCGAGCAGGCCCTGTGCCGGTTGATCGAGGATAGCGCGCGCTCCCACGATATCCCGTCGGATTACCTGACCCGCCTCATTTGGCAAGAGAGTTCCTTCAGGGCCAATGTCATCAGCAGCGCAGGAGCGCAGGGCATCGCGCAATTCATGCCGGGCACTGCCAAGGAGAGGGGATTGCTCGATCCGTTCGATCCTGAACAGGCCATCCCAAAGGCTGCCGAACTCATCGCCGAACTCACCGCACGCTTCGGCAACCGGGGCCTTGCCGCAGCAGCTTATAACGGCGGCTCTGCGCGTGTCGCGGGGTGGCTCGCGGCTGAACGGGGACTCCCGCCGGAGACAAGGCAATACGTCTATCGGGTCACGGGCCAATCGGCGGAAGAATGGGCCGCTGCGCGCTTTCGCAACGAGAGTCCCGGCGCGGAATCGAGCCTGTCCTGCCTAGAGGTGACGGCCAGCCTCAGGCGTCCTGGCGTCGACGGCGTGGCGGACGGACCGCTTGCCCCGTGGGGCGTGCAATTGGCGGGCAATTTCTCCAAAGACAGGGCGTTGCGCAGCTACGCCCGCGCAAGTCGGGCCTATGCCACTGTCATCGACGACCTGCAGCCCATGGTGATCGGCACCCGCCTGCGGAGCCGCGGGACACGCACGTTCTATCGCGTTCGGGTTCCCGCGGCATCACGGGCAATCGCCGATCGCACATGCGGGCGAATTCGCTCATTGGGAGGCAGTTGCATCGTATTGCCAAGCTGATGGCATCGCGGCATTCAGCTGAAAAGCCGGTCGCCCTGCTCGTCGATGATCTGCCTTCCCTTGGCGATGGAAAAAGCCACCGCATCATCGAGGGTGGCATGTGTTTCGGCGCGAACGAACCGGTGTTCTTTTCGATCGGTTCCGACTTCCTTGGCGATCACGCCGGCGGTCTGGAACTGTCCGCGAGAGGGGTACGGAGCCGGGGTGATGAGAAAGCCCCTGTATTCCGTCGGCTCGATCGCCGGCGCCCGTCCGCCTTCTKTCGCGCCTCCGAACAGGCGGCTCAAGATGGATTGGAAAATCGTCGCCATGAAAATTTCTGCCGCTCTGATTCGGAAGCGCATTATTAGCCGAGTTTCCCGGCATCCAGAAGGC
>NZ_JBFUHH010000034.1:0-39049 GCF_056402495.1 Microvirga sp. P4_A5
AGCACGATATACAGCCCGAACGAGAGAACGGCCGCGTCGATGGCCGTGAAGGCGAACGCCATCCACGGCCGGAACAGGCGAGTCCAAGCGAGAGCAAAGGATGCCAACCCCACGAGGAGGAAGCCACCCAGTGCAACCGTAACGATGCGGGAAGGCTCAACGATGAGATCGGACCCGGCAGGTGCATCGAACTGGAAGGAAACCGTTATCCAGACGAGGAGAACAAGAGCCACGATGGCTCTCAGCAGACCGATCATCTGTTCGGCTTCCAACTCGGCCTGGGTGATCAGCTTTTCGGTGAGAGAGGATGGCATCGTGTCCTCCGAAACGGCCCTACAGACGTGCTCGTCATGAAGAGCGCGGCCGCGAATGCCTGGTCGTAATTTGGCGCCAACTCGCGATCTGGAAGACACCCGGCCTCCTACTTAGCACCGGGGCTTAACCAGAGAGCCGTCATTATCGACACCAAAAAGCCGCAAGAAACTATGGCCCTGCACTCAACGCCCATGGCGGACATCACTATCATCACGAGCCTGCGTGCCCGGTTGATCAAGATCAAGGCGGGGCGGCCTAGGGGCGTCAGAATTCAACGGCCTTGATCGAAGCGTCGATATGAATGGGACGCCGAATCCGTTGCCCGAGCTTACGTCCGCCCGGATTGGGATTAGTCAACGACAGAGCGTTTTTGCCGACTAAATTGTAGGGCTCGGCTCCGCGCTCGTGAGGAATAAGCGCCGCGAGATTCCGATAAGGCCAGGACCCATCGAAGGAGGATTCGATGACGTTTTGTGCACTACCACGCGCGGCCACCTTCGCCGCCATTGTCGTCGCCGGCGTGACGGCCGCAGCCGCACAAACGACCTCGACCGACTCGCACCATCCCGATACGGCGGTCGCACAGGCGACGCCGCCTTCCGGTATGATGGGCCAAGCCCCGGGAGCGCAGCCCGGCCAACCCAGCATGATGGGTCCGAGCAGGATGCAGCGCGGCATGATGGGTCAAGACATGATGAGCATGCCCGGGCACATGAAGATCATGTTCGCCATCGCCGACCTAGACGGCGATGGCGCGCTCTCCTTCGAGGAGGTGACGACCATTCATAAACGGATCTTCGACAAAGTTGACGCGAACAACGACGGGAAAGCGACGCCCGAGGAGGTTCAATCGTTCATGCGGGAGTAATCGGCCTCCCGCGATTCCGCGAACGGGACGTTAGGGGACGTAGAGTCGAATGGGAGAACTGATCCGGAAATCTCCGAAATGGGTCAGGCTACAAAGTAGATTGCTCACATTGAACGTCTGCTTGTCGGCCGTGAGCTGACCGAGACAGTACTTCCGGGGTGTGCCAAATACTGAAGGCGTCAAGGTCCGCCGTGATGGACTGGCGGATCCAGCCCTGCACCGCGATCAGAAACTCCGTACCTACATCCACCCCAACGTGAGCCCGGTGAGCGCAAGGTAACGGGCGGTCTTGGCCACCACTACCAGGGCGAGGAATACTGGGAAGGGCTCACGCAGGAGACCTGCGACGATGGTCAGCGGGTCACCGATGATCGGCATCCATGACAGCAGGAGCGTCCAGCGCCCGTAGCGGTGATACCAGCCTTCAGCCTTGCCGACCTGTTTCTTGGTGACTGGAAACCACTTGCGGCCCTCGAAGTGCACGATGAAGCGGCCCAGGAACCAGTTTACGCAGGAGCCGAGGATGTTGCCGAGGCTTGCGACGAAGACCAACAGCCAGACCTGATAATGCTCGGCCACCAGCATACCAAACAGGACCAACTCTGACTGGAACGGGAGGATCGTCGCCGACAGGAAGGCAGCCCCGGCCAGTCCGAGGTATTCAAGCCAATGTTCCATGGAAGATCCATCACGGGCCCTGCGCGTCCCAGGAAGTGACGCGCAGGGATGCCTGTTTACTTCGCCTGCTTGAGGCTGCCGAAGTCGCCGCTCGCGGTCAGCCTGACCGTGACCGGGGCAGAGCCGCGGTTGCGCCAGAACCAGCCATGATTGCCGTCGAAGGCCGCCGTAAGTTCGCCCTCATCCGCGGGCACGCCGCGGCCCTTCGAGTACGACGTCTCATTGCCGCCCGGACCATCACCATGGGTGTCATGGTTCACCGTGCCACCCTGGACCTTCCAGGAATAGGTCAGCTTCGCGCCCTTCCTCATGTCGGCCTTGACCTCGGTGCCCTCGCCCGGCTTGAGCGTGACGGAGAACTCCTGGGACTTGGCCGCTGCCGGGATCTGCGCCTGTGCCGAGCCGATGACGAGCTTGCAAAAATCCAGCCGAGCAGGCTGGATCGTTGCTGAGGAGCCGCCGGAGTGGCCGGCGCCACGGGGGCGGCGGGCGCCTGGCCTGCTTGGTCCTTTGCCCGGTCGGCTTCAGCCTCCTCATGAAGCTGGGTCTTGATCTCGCCCATCTCAGCGAGCCCGAGGGCGCGCCCGGCACCCGTCGGGTCGATGCCGTACTCGGACGGCAGGACCACCGTGACAAGGAGCCCCGCTAGTGCGGGGCCCGCTGATGCAAGGCGACAGGACATGCAGGACGATCATGTCCTTCCTGAGACGGCCGAGGAACCCTGCCGCGCTGCCTGCCTGGTGGGCCAGGATCCGTGCAGGGCATCGATCGTGAAGGCATGAGAATGAGTATGACCGTGGCCGATATGCTCCCGCAGGTGCGGATAGTCCGGCAGGAGGTCCGGATGGCCATGCGCGATCTCCTCGGGATCGTCCGCAGGCCAGAGCCGAGCCGCCAGGACGAACCCGAGCAAGGTCACCAGCCCGAGCACGCCCAAGGTCGCGGGAATGCCGACCGCACGCCCCAGCCAACCCGCCAGCGGGTAAGTCAGGAGCCAGCACACATGCGAGAGCGCAAACTGGGCGGCGAACAGGGCGGGACGGTCCTCTTCCCGGGCGGAGCGCCGCAGCAGTCGGCCTGTCGGCGTCTGCACCGCCGAGTAGCCGATCCCGAGCAGGGCCCAAGTGATCAGCAAGGCCGTCCAGCCAATCGGGCCGCTCCAGGTCGCTGCGGCAAAGGCCAGCAGAACCACACCCAGCAATGCCGCAGCCGGCAGCATAACGGCGCGGTCGGGCAGTCTATCAAGCACGCGCGGCAGCAGGAGCGCCGCGACCATTGAGCCGCCGCCGAAGCACGCGAGCGCCATCGCAACGTCGTCCTCCGGCAGTCCCAGCACGCCGCGGATGATGACGACCGTGTTGACGATAACCATGGCCCCTGCCGCCGCGACCGAAAGGTTGAGGGCCAGCAGCCCGCGCAAGCGCGGGGTCTTGAGATAAATCCGCAGGCCACGTGTGGTCTTGTCGTAAATGCCGCTCTTGTGCTCGGACACGACTGCCTGCGGGAGCCGTACAGACAGCACCAGGGCAGCGGAGCACAGGAAGCCGATGACCGTGCCGCCGAACAGCGAATGGAAGTTGACGACGGTCAGGAGGGCTGCCGCCAGAGCCGGGCTGAGCAGGCTTTCGAGGTCGTAGGCGAGGCGCGAGAGCGAGAGCGCCCGGGTATAATCCTTCTCGTCCGGCAACACGTCCGGGATGGTGGCCTGGAATGTCGGCGTGAACGCCGCCGAGGCCGATTGCAGCAGGAAAACGAGGACATAGATCTGCCAGACTTCGCTGATGAATGGCAGCAGCAGCGCGATTGCCGCCCGGACCAGGTCCATCGCCACCAGGAAGGCGCGCCGGGGAAGCTGGTTGGCGAAGGCTCCGACGATGGGAGCCACGCCGACATAAGCCACCATCTTGATGACGAGTGCCGTGCCGAGCACCACCCCCCCGTCCGCTCCGGCGAGTTCGAAGGCAAGAAGGCCGAGCGCCACGGTCAGCAGGCCCGTGCCGGCAAGCGCGATCACCTGGGCCGCGAACAGGTGGCGGTAGGTGCGGTTGGCGAGAACGTCGAGCATGAGTGGATCTCTAACCGAGTTGGAACCTGCGAAGCCGCGACGGAAGGAACGCGGCGGATGCCTGCCAAGCAGCATTCGGCTTGTTAGATCCCCTCCAGGGGGATTGGACATGCCCATGATCCACGCAAGCCACCCCGACATCATTGCTCGCCTCAAGCGGGCGCACGGCCACCTCGCCTCCGTCACCCAGATGATCGAGGCGGGCCGCCCCTGCGTCGACCTCGCCCAGCAGCTCCATGCAGTCGAGAAGGCGATCTCCAGCGCGCGCGAGTTGATCCAGGGTCACATCGACCGTTGCCTAGAAGATGCCGTCGGTCAGAACGGCCGCCTGGCGAAGGCGGCGCTCGCCGAGTTCAAGGCGCTCACGAAATACCTCTAAGGATCCGATGTTGAACACCGAAATCCCTCCCTTCATGGTCACTACGACATGACAGGGGAAACCAGCCCCCGTCACCCCCTGCCATCTGATCCCCGAGCCTCCCGGGGCGAGCCGACCTATCCGCTGAGGACCCTTTGGGCACTTAGCACGCCAGCCCGCTGCGATCGGTAACGCCGATCCACCAGGGTGCCGCTACAGCCAACGGCGGACGCGCGAGCTGTAGTCCCGGTACACCTCGCCGAACTTGCGCTCGAGATAGGCTTCCTCTCGGGCCACGACGCCGTAGCGGATCACGAGCGCGAAGGGCACCAGCACAAACAGTAGCCAGGGATCGTCCAACGCGATGGCCAGGCCGATCAGACCCAGGACCATGGCGGTGTGTTCATCAGCCTTCTCGCGTTAAGACCAAAGCCAGTCGTCACCAATCAGCGTTCCTCCGGCGGCTTGATGGCCGAGAACTGCCGCAGCAGCATGAGGTCGTAGGCCGCCTTCAGGGTGCCGGCGAGGACAAGCGGCCAACCGAACGGAGAAACGGTCAGCAGCCATCCCGACAGGAGCGGGGCGAGGGCCGACGCGAGGCTCCGGGGCACGGCCGTGACGCTCGCGGCGGCAGGCCTCTCCTCCGGCCGCACCACTGCCATAACGTAGGAGGACCGGGTCGGCACATCCATCTGGGACAGCAGCCCCCGCAGGATCAACAGCCCGAACGCGATCCAGACCGTGGGCGCGAAGGCGGTCAGGATCAGAAAGACGCTCGACGGCAGGTGCGTGAACACCATCGTGTTGATCAAGCCGAACCGTCGAGCCAGCGGCACCGCCGCGAAATATGAAACCGCGGAGCAGAGGCTGGTGACGAAAAAGATTGCCCCAATAGTGGAGATGTTGATCCCGAACCGTTGGCTCAGCCAGAGCGCCAGGAGGGCATTGATGACGAGCCCTCCGCCGAAGGCGTCGACCGAGAAGAGGACCGCCAGGCGGTAGACGATCCCGCGAGACGGACCCAAGGGCGCTGGCGGATTGTCCGTGCCGGCCTCCACCCTCGACGAGAGACGGTGGTAGAGCAGGAACGTGAGGCCACCCAGGAGACCGTAGAGTCCGAAGAGAACCTCCGACGTCGTCGCCGGCGCGACAACGGGTGCCAGCCAATCGACAACGCCGACCGAGAGCGCTCCGAGGGCGCCAAAGAAGGCGCCGACAAAGCTGTAGCGGGCGAAAGCCGCCGTCCGATCGTCGTCCGAGACCACATGGGAAAGGACGGTGTGTTCGAGGGGCAAAAAGACGCTGACGTCACCGCCTGACGGATTGAGGGTTCCGATAAAGGCGACCAGGAGCAGTGGCCAGAAGTCCTCGATACCTGCGAAACCCAATCCGGTTGCCAGCATGAGAAGGGCTGCGACCAGCAGGGCTCGACGCCGCGGGATCCGGTAGGCGACGAGCCCGAGCGCAAGCGTCAACATGGCTGATCCCAGCAATGACGCGGTCGAGATGACCCCGACACCGAAGGCATCGTAGCCAAGGCGCGCCATATGGAGCGGCAGCAGGATCGCGATGTAGCCGTCGCCGAACGCGCGCAAGGACCGGGCCCAGAGAATGCGCCGAATGTCCGGCGGCAGAGTTTGCTTCGAGCGGGTCCGGCTGCCCACATCAGATCGCGGTTCGGCTTCAACGATGCTGCTAGTTGATGGCATGCAGCGTCCCCTTCGAAAACAGGACGCGATGCTTGGGCATGCCGCCTCGTGGGGAGATCGCGATCCCCATAGCGTCAGTAGATGTTCTTGGAATTTTTCTGTCAACTGGGCGAGTTTGCCCGTGTTCTAAGGTCGCTTAGGGTCAAAGACGAAAGTCCCTCGCAATGGCGATACGTCCGCACCTGCCGCACTCGGTACCTCGTCGAGGTGAGAGCGGCGAAAACGCCCGAGCTCAACGTTTGAAACCAGGTGCAAAGCGGCAACGGCGCGGCAGGCACTCCTTTTTACTCAAACCACTTGACCTTCCCACCGTGGGAAGCCTCAGCGTTCGAATCATCACTATCGCAAAGGAGCGAAAACACATGTGCGGATGCTCAACCCACCGATCCAGCACTGGAACGACGGCCATGCCAACGAACGGCAGCCTCACTCTCCGAGTCGACGACATGACCTGCGGGCATTGCGCCGGTACGATCAAGCAGGCGGTCGAGGCCGCGATCCCGGGAACGCATGTTGATGCGGACCCTGCCACGAAGCTGTTGTCGATTCAGGGCACCGCCGACCTGTCCGCGGTGAAGACTATCGTCACCGAGGCCGGATACACACCTTCAGTGGCAGTCTGAATCCCTCAAGGCAAGACGGTCCGGATGGTCACACGGCCCTCTGGGCCGGATTGTCGAAGCATTCCTTTCATGACACATATGCGCTTACGACGACGGAGTTCACCCTTGCGGCTAACGGGCCTCATCATCGCTGTTCTGCTTGCGGTAACCGCGGGGATCTTCCTGATTTCCACGCCGCATGCTGCTGAGTCCGGTGACCGGCTGACATTGGCAGAATCCATTGCGGGTCATGTCATTGGGGCACACTCCCATGAGGGCGCGGTCGAGCGAGACCAGACATCCGCCCACGATCATGCCTCTGCCCAGAAGGACTGCGACGACCCGGCCTCGGGAACTCACGGCGGCGACGGAGCCGCGTGCTGCAACATGGGCGCCTGCCACGCGGTCCAGGCGATTGCCGCTCCGACGGTTCAGATGCGCGGCGCCTCCGCCGTCGTTCTTGCCATGGTCGGCGACGAGCAGGTCGAGGGCGTCATCACAGGTGGGCTCGACAGGCCACCACGAACCGTCTGACGCAGGAGCGGGCGATCAGCGCCCGCACGCATCGGCACGGCTGCTCGCAAGACAAGCCATGTCCGACCTGAAGCTCAAGCCGGTCATCCTCCCGCGCACTTGCTGAACGTCGACTCAAGGAAAAGGCGGACATGCCGCCCATCCTGACGTCGACCGCGTGCCGTGGAGGTCTATCCGGAGACGGACCCCATGCTGAAACTCATTCCACTCGCGGCGCTCGGCCTTGGCCTGGCCGCCTGCGTGCCCTCCCAACACCCCTCCTATCTAGTCGCGGCGGCCGATCCGGCCGTGGGTACCCGACCGCCGGCCTACTCCTCCGTTACCCATGGCGTGCGCGGGTACGACGTCGTGGATCCGGGCGATTGGCGCGAGCTCAACCGGCGGATCGGCCCCGGGGCCGAGGCCGAGCGTGACAACAGCGGCGATGCCGCCCGCCGGGGCCGCTGACCCATGCGCAAGGACACCACAACGATGACTGGTAACGAACATGCGGGAGCGGCGCGCCGATTGCGGCTTCTCGGAAGCGCCGCCGCCGCCCTGATCTTGGGTGGCTGCGTCTCGTTTTCGGCGGATGGCGGGCTGTCGACCGCGCAGACGGTCGCCTACACGCAACTGAGCAAGGATGTGGTGAAGGTCGCCAGCGAGGCCGATGCCCTCTTCGCGCAGCAGAAAGCCGAGACTCTCCTCAGCCGCCCCCTGACTCCCGACAGCGCCGTCCAGATCGCCCTTCTCAAGAACAGGGGCCTGCAAGCCGCGTTCAATGACCTCGGCGTCTCGGAAGCCGCATACATCCAGACAAGCCTGCCCCCAAACCCGACGGTGGCCTTGGCCCGTCTCGGCGGTAGCCTGGAACTCGAGATCGAACGCCAGATTCTCATTGGTCTGTTCGAACTCGCCACGCTGCCTGCCCGGACCGCTATCGCCGAGCAGCGTTTCCGTGCCGCCCAGTTCCGTACAGCCGAGGCCGTGCTCCGGCTCGCTGGCGAGACGCGCCGGGAATACTACCGGGCCATTGCCGCCAACCAACAGGTCGCCTTCCTGCAACAGGCACTCGGCACGGCGGAGACGGCATCGGAGCTTGCCAAGCAACTCGGCGAGAGCGGTGCGCTCAACAAGCTGGAGCAGGCTCGCGAGCACGCCTTCTACCAGGAACTCGGAGCCCAGCTCGCCCGAGCCCGGATCGAGCAGAAGGTTGCGCGCGAACGCCTGATCCGGCAGCTCGGGCTGTGGGGCCGGGACATCGACTTCCGCCTTCCCAACTCGTTGCCGCCCCTGCCGGGCCGCATCGCCTCCGCCAAAGACGTCGAACGCCGGGCGCTCGAGCAGCGCGTCGACATCCAAGCGCTGCGCCATGACCTGAACGCCGTCGCCGGCCAATACGGTCTGACCAATGCCACCCGCTTCGTGACCGACATCGAACTCGCCGGCCTCTCCAGCTACGAACGCACGACGTCACTGCTCGTCGATCAAGGCGGCGTCGAGGTCGAGCGCGACGCGGTCAAACGAAAGGGCCTGGAAGTCGAGTTCACCATCCCGCTCTTCGACTTCGGCGCGGTTGGCGTCCGTAACGCTAAGGAGACCTATCTTGCCGCGGCCAACCGCCTGGCGGAGCGGGCCGTCAATGCCCGTTCCGAGGCGCGCGAGGCCTATCTGCGCTACAAAGGAAACTACGACCTTGCCCGCCACTATCAGGGTCGCATCCTGCCTCTGCAGAAAACCATCCAGGACGAGGCCCTGCTGCAATACAGCGGCATGCTCGTCGATGTCAGCCAGCTCATCCTCGACGCCCGCGCCCGAATCCTCAGCAACGTCGACGCCATCAATGCCCGCCGCGACTTCTGGATCGCCGCGACCGACCTCAAGGCCGCCCTCGTCGGCGGCGGGGCCGGCAGCGGTGGAGAACGCGGTGGTGAGGCCGTCGCTTCCGCCGCCGGCGGCGGTGGCGGCGGACACTGATCAAGGAAAGACCCCATGACCGACCTATCGCGCAGGAATTTCCTCGGTGCCGGAGGCCTCGCCCTTGCCGGGGCGTCGATGATCAGCGGACGCACGCAGGCCGCGGGCCTGCCCGAGGCGCCGACCATGACCGAGGCCACGATGCAGCCGCCGCTCTATCCAAGGAGCGGACCAGACTACCAACCTGTCGTAACGCTCAACGGCTGGACCCTGCCCTGGCGGCAGAACGGCGACTGGAAGGAGTTCCATCTTGTCGCGGAACCCGTCGTACGCGAACTCGCGCCGGGCATGAAGGCGCACCTCTGGGGCTACAACGGCCAGTCGCCGGGGCCGACGATCGAGGCCGTTGAGGGCGACAAGGTGCGCATCTTCGTCACCAACAGACTGCCGGAGAACACGGCGGTGCATTGGCACGGCCAGCTCCTGCCCAACGGCATGGACGGCGTGGGCGGCCTGACCCAGCCGCACATCCCTCCGGGCAAGACATTCGTGTACGAGTTCATCTGCCAGAAGTCGGGCACCTTCATGTACCACCCGCACTCGGACGAGATGGTGCAGATGGCCATGGGCATGATGGGCTTCTTCGTCGTCCATCCACGCGACCCGGCCGAGCGCCGGGTTGACCGCGACTTCGTGTTCCTGCTCAACGCGTTCGACATCGAGGCCGGAAGCTACGTGCCTAAGGTCAACACGATGCTCGACTTCAATCTCTGGTGCTGGAACTCGCGCGTGTTCCCCGGCATCGACCCGCTCGTGGTGCGCCAGGGCGACAAGGTCCGCATCCGGTTCGGCAACCTGACTATGACGAACCACCCGATCCACATGCACGGCTACGATTTCAAGGTGACGGGCACCGACGGCGGCTGGGTGCCGGAGACGGCGCAATGGCCCGAGGTCTCCGTCGACGTCGCGGTGGGCCAGATGCGTGCCTTCGAGTTCCTGGCCGACGCTCCGGGCGACTGGGCCATCCACTGCCACAAGTCGCACCACACCATGAACGCCATGGGCCACGACGTGAAGACCTACATCGGCGTGAACATGAAGAAGACCGCCGCGGCCATCAAGAAGGTGGCCCCGGGCTACATGCCGATGGGCTCGGCCGGCATGGGCGAAATGGGCAGCATGGAGATGCCGCTGCCCGACAACACGCTGCCGATGATGACGGGTTTCGCGCAATTCGGCCCTGTCGAGATGGGCGGCATGTTCTCGGTCGTGAAGGTGCGGTCGGGTCTCGCTGCGGACGATTACAAGGATCCCGGCTGGTACAGGCACCCGGAGGGAACGGTCGCCTATGAGTGGACGGGCGAGAAGCTCGCCGAGCCCTCCCGCGCGACCCCGCCCGACAGCAGCGCGAAGGCGGCGGAATTCCGGGCCATCGACCCACGCAAGAGACCCGTTCGCACCGGCAGCGGCCACGACAACCACTTATCCCAACACGACCGATGCAAAAGGAGCAATCGATGAAGACTCGTCTATCCACTCTAATGGGCGCCGCCACGGCGATGGCGCTGTCGACCGGTCTCGCGCTCGCCGGATCTGGCGAGGCCGGCCACAGCCACAAGTCATTCGCGACCGGTGAGCCGGGCGATCCGAAGAAGCCGGTCGCCCGCACGATCGACGTCGCCATGAAGGAGACCGACGACGCGAAGATGTTGTTCGAGCCGAACAACATCGAAATCAAGCGCGGCGAGCAGGTGAAGTTCGTGCTCAAGAACCACGGCCAGGTCGACCACGAGTTCATGCTCGACACGGTCGAGCGGAATGCCAAGCACAAGATCGCCATGGAGAAGAACCCGGACATGGAGCATGACGACCCGAACGGGAAGCGCCTCGCGCCTAAGGGTTCCAATGAGATCATCTGGCGCTTCACCAAGGCCGGCGCCTTCGAATTCGCCTGCCTGATCCCGGGTCACTACGAGTCCGGCATGCACGGCACCGTCATCGTCAAATGACGGCCCCTGTTCACGTCCCAATCCGACAAAGGAGTATCGTTATGAAGCGTATCGCTATTGGCCTGATCGCCGCTCTGATTCTCTCGGGCGCTGCCGTTGCGCAAAGCCTGCCGACCGTTTCCGGCAAGGTCGAAAAGGTCGACCAGACCGCTGGCAAGATCACCATCGATCACGGCGCAATTCCGAACCTAAAGATGGATGCCATGACCATGGTGTTTCGCACACCGGATCCGGCCATGCTCAAGGGCCTGAAGGCCGGCGACAAGGTGCAGTTCACCGCCGATCGGGTGAACGGCCAGATCAGCGTCACGTCGATCAAGAAGGGCTCGTGATCCCATGCCGCTCCGCAGACCGGCTGCGGGGCGGCCCTCCCTATTCAAGAGGCATTCCGCATGAAACGCTTGACCATCACACTCACTGCTGTCGGCGCCGTCCTGGCCGTCCTCGCGATCGGACCCGATCGCATCGCGCTGGCGCAACCCGCCAAAGGAGCTCTGGCCGCCTACGAGCGGGTGCTCGATGTCATGAACGGCCGCTTCAAGGACGTGAAGCTCGCCGGCGACCCTGACCGGGATTTCGCCACCCTTGCGATCACGCACCACGAGGACCTGATATTCCTGGCGAGGACGCAGCTTGAGCACGGCGGCGACGAAAACCTGCGACGACTGGCGCAGCGGATTGTGGAAGAGCAGCAGAAGCAGATTTCCGAACTGAAGGATTGGCAGGTGCGCAACCGCCAGTCCGACTACCGTGCCCGGGCCGACCAGCCGCCGCACGGGTCGGGGCCGCTCGACCGGGCGGCTGCGCCGGCCCGACAATTGCAGGCAGCCGGCCCGGCGCAGCCCGCCGCACTGGCCGTCACCGCGAGTCAACTCCCCATGGTGTCTGGCACGGTAGAGAAGGTCGATACAGCCCAAGGGAAGGTGACCATCGAGCATGGGCCGATCCCGAACCTGGACATGGATGCGATGACGATGGTGTTCCGGACGCAGGATCCCGCGGTCGTCAAAGGCATTAAGGCGGGCGACAGAATCAGGTTCCAGGCCGACCGCGTGAACGGGCAGATCAGCGTCGTGAGGATCCAGAAGGGAAAGTAGCGGCAGCAGCGGCGGACGGCTCAAGGCGAGACGCTTGACCTTCCCATTCATGGGAAGCCTCAAGCTGAAACTTCGAATGCAAACGCAGTGGAGAACGGCGATGAGCAATGACCAGGCGACCAAGGGGCACGGCCACGAGGGTCATGGTCGTGATCATGGTCGAAGCGCGCACGTGGTGCACCTCTAGGAGCCTTATTCCGCCGCAAAGGTGACGAATCCGGTCTGCGGGATGATGGTCGACCCGCAGACCACCGCTCATCGGACCCCGTACATGGGCAGGCCGCATTTCTTTTGCTCATCGGGTTGCCAGTCGAAGTATGGCCGAGCCGGCGACATACGCGCAGCCCGCAACCGAAAGGAAGGCGGATCCCGTCTCCGAGGGCACGATCTACACGTGCCCGAGTCACCCCCAGATCCGCTCGGTGGGGCCTGGTTCCTATCCGATCTGCGGGATGGCGCTCGAACCCGTGCTGGCGACCACCGAGACAGGTCCCAGTCACGAACTCGTCGACATGACGCGCCGCTTCTGGATCGGCCTTGCAATTCCGCTGCCCGTTGTGGCGCTGGAAATGGGCGGCCATCTGACGGGTCTCAGGCGGAGGCCCAGCGCAGCCGCGCCCCGATCCAGCGCCTGGCCGACCAGGTTTCGGGCTACTTCGTGCCGGCGGTGATCGGGGTGGCGGTGCTTGCCTTCGCCGCCTGGGCTATCTGGGGACCCGAACCACAGTTCTCCTACGGGCTCGTGGCCGCCGTGGCGGTGCTGATCATCGCCTGCCCCTGGCGTTGGGGCTCGCTACGCCGATGTCAATCATGGTTGGCGTCGGCCGTGGCGCCCAAGCCGGTGTGCTGATCAAGAACGCCGAGGCGCTGGAGCACATGGAGAAGGTCGACACGCTGGTTGTCGACAAAACGGGGACGCTCACCGAAGGCAAACCGGCGGCCACTGCCGTCGTGCCGGCCCCCGGGTTCACCGAGGCCGAGGTCCTGCGGCTTTCGGCCAGCGTCGAGCGGGCGAGTGAACATCCGCTTGCGGTAGCAATCGTCGCGGCGGCGGAGAGGCAAGGTCTCGCGACAGCATCGCTCACTGATTTCAACTCGCCAACCGGCAAAGGCGCGCGGCATCGTCGAGGGTCGCCGCATCCTGCTCGGCAACAAGGCCTTCCTGGCCGAGCATGGCGTCGATGTCAGCGCCTTGGCGAACAGGCCGACAGGCTGCGCGAGGATGGTGCCACTGCGATCTTCGCCGGCGTCGACGGCAAGGTTGCGGGCGCCATCGCCATCGCAGACCAGGTAAAGGCCACGACTCCCGAGGCCCTGGCTGGCTTAAAGGCGGAGGGCGTGCGGGTGGTCATGCTTACGAGCGACAACTGGACGACCGCCAAGGCCGTCGCGCGTCGGCTCGGGATCGATGAGTTCGAATCCGAGGTCCTACCCGACCAAAAAAGCGCAGTCGTGGACAAGTTCAAGCGCGCGGGTCGCGTTGTCGCGATGGCCGGCGACGGCGTGAATGACGCCCCCGCACTCG
The DNA here is from genome assembly GCF_056402495.1 of Microvirga sp. P4_A5. Lineage (NCBI taxonomy): Bacteria > Pseudomonadati > Pseudomonadota > Alphaproteobacteria > Hyphomicrobiales > Methylobacteriaceae > Microvirga > Microvirga sp. P4_A5. The sequence continues at coordinate 13,660 of NZ_JBFUHH010000034.1, forward strand.
CAGCTGCGGATGTCGGCGTCGCCATGGGGACGGGCACCGATGTGGCGATGGAGAGCGCGGGCGTCACCTTGCTGAAGGGCGACCTGACCGGGATCGTACGGGCGCGGCGGCTGTCGCGGGCGACCATGCGCAACATTCGCCAGAACCTGTTCTTCGCTTTCGTCTACAAGGCCCTCGGCGTCCCCGTCGCAGCAGGCGTACTCTGCCCGTTTTTCGGAATTCTGCTCTCGCCGATCCTCGCCGCGGCGGCGATGGCCCTGTCATCGGTTAGTGTGATCGGCAATGCCATCCGGCTCCGGACCGTCCCCCTATGACGGAAATCCCGCAATACCGTTGATACCGGGAGACCACGACATGAATACCGCAGGGGATCTTCCTTCGACGCCGAGGACATGGCGCACGATTTTGATCGGGACCTCACTGGGCTGGGGAGTCACTCTCCTATTGGCGCTCTTGGCATCTACCTCTTCGTCAGCCACACTGATCACATCTTGGCGGCCCTGCCCTATGTTCTGTTGATGGCGTGTCCGCTGATGCACCTATTCATGCACAAGGGCCACGGGGATGGACATGGAGGGCGCAAGTGACTATTGGCCGCCTGGCATGTCTAAGGCGCGCCGAACTCCCGTCAAACATCGGCGCGGGTCTTCCTCTACATGGATGGTCACGTCGCGGGACACGTAACCTTCGAGTCGTCTCACGGCACGCCGGTCCGGCATCGGCTGATCTATCTGTCAGCGCCCAATCATCCGGTTGTAAACAGGAACGAATAGGACCGCTGCGATCCATGCCGCCGCGGCGCTGCCAATGATGCCCTCGACGAAGGTCCGAACGAAATTGTCAGGCTGTGTTGCGAAGAGAGTGACCCATCCATGGGCAAGGCCAGAGGTCGGCCACACAAAGGACAGCAGATAACAGATCACAAACATTCCGACGAGGGTGCTCGTCAGGGCCCATCCCAGGGCCTTGAGGTGCAACGGGGTGCTATGGCGCGTATCGTCCGCGGAAATAGGGTTGATCAGGGTTGAGAAGGTCATGATTGCCTCCCTTAAGGGTCCGGCTTCATTGGCACTGATTATACACTCCCTTCACGATCACTGTATCGGGGAAATTGGAACGCCGTTCGGCTACAATGCTTGATCTGGAACAATGTCCACATGGGTGGGCGAGGTAATCTTGAGCGCATGATTCAGGTACGGTCGCTGATCTGCCGCCTCTTCCGCTGCGTTCTTGCTGCGGTGCTGGTCGTTGGAACGTTCGGACCGCCAGCCATGGCCGCTGGAGTTCAGCATCAGACCGTTTCTGTCATCGTCTCCCAAGTGCCCGCAATTCACGATTGCTGCGACCCAGGGCCCGAGAGGATGGATAGTGGCTGCCCTATCGCCTGTACCCAATCCTCCTGCAGCGTCATGGGTCTCCCCGCATCTGGAGCCGCGGCTTCTTCTGGAATCCGCAAACATTTGGGGTGGTCGGGCACGACGGCACGTTTGGCCGGGATTGTCTTGAAACCGGTTACGCCTCCTCCACGAACCTGACGCTCAGGACACCATCTGTCCGCGTCTCATGCAGGCCATCGTCTTTCGGAAACCCGACTGTTCTCCAGGAGAACTATCATGAACTCATCTTTTCTCGCACTCGTCCTCGCCGCGGGCCTATCGCTGCCGGCCCTCGCCCAGCAAACGGCGCCTTCAGCTGCCGATCACAATGCTCATCATCCCGGAGACGCGCAGGCACAGGCCAGTCCAACGACAGGCAGCCCTCAGGTGCAGATGAGCACTATGCCCGCACCACAAGGGGCAACACCCGGCATGGGGGGTGGCAGGATGGGCCAAGGCAGCCAGCGTCCCGGTGGCATGATGTCGGGGATGGGACAGAACATGATGATGAGCTGCCCGATGATGCAGAGTGGCATGCCGGGCATGATGGGCCGCGGAGCGGGCCCCGTGCCGAGCGGAGGTGCCCGCGGTGATCAGGGCGTCGCCTCGCTCGCCATGAACGCGGTGAACGAACGCATGCACCGCGAGATGACGATCGAATACACGGGAAACGTGGACGCCGACTTTGTCCGGAACATGATCAGTCACCATCAGGGCGCCATCGACATGGCCAAGATCGAGGCTGCCTTCGGCAAGGATCCCAAGATGCGCGAACTCGCCCAGACCGTCATCAAAGCGCAGGAGGACGAGGTCAGCATGATGAAGTCCTGGCTTGCCGCAAACTCGAAGCAGTGAGGTCGCTGTCATGAATCCCAACCTGATGATCAGCCGACGAGCGCTCATCGTCGGCCTCGCTGCCGCACCTCTTGTCCTGTCCGCCCGATCTATCGCGTCCGCCGAAACCCTGCCGAAAATGACGGTCACCAAAGAACCGAGTTGCGGCTGCTGCGGCGCGTGGGTCGATCACGTTCGCAAGGCAGGATTTCCGGTCGAGGTAGTCGAGTCCCCGGGCGTGAACCGCCTCAAGACCCGTCTCGGCGTTCCTCAGGCGCTCGCCTCCTGCCATACGGCCGAAGTCAGTGGCTACGTCATTGAGGGCCACGTTCCCGCTGATGCCATCAAACGGCTACTCGCTGAGAAGCCAAAGGCCAGGGGCATCGCGGTCCCGGGCATGCCGGTCGGCTCCCCCGGAATGGAGATCGAGGGAGTTCAGAACGACACCTACGACGTCGTCTTGTTCGGAGCCGCGCGTCAGACCACCTTTGGCCGCTATCGCGGAGTCCAGCGATCCTAGAGTCCAGAGCGAACCGCTCCGGCCTCGAAGGCAGGGAACGGTTCGCCTATACGAGGAACTACCTGAGCACTTGCTTTCCAGTTTCTTATTACGTGTGACCCGTTCCAACGTCTGCCTCGGTTCAAAGTACGCTGTACAAGTATTTACCTGAAGGTCCGCTTCTCGGCGGCGAGTCCGTACCATGGAGCTTGCCTGTTGCGGCCAGTGAACCTTAGGGAGGCTCACGCTTTGGTTCTGTCTCAATGTATGCGACCCATCCCCCGGCTCGGCTTGCTCTTCGCCGCGTCCGTCAGCCTCGTTCTGAGTGCCCTTGCGAAGGTTGAATCCGCCTACCCTCCCCGGTTTCCTCTTGCCTCCAACAGCCCGTTCTCCGGGCGGGACGATGTCTACGCGAATATTCCCGAGAAGGATGAGTTTGGACGGGATCAGCTCGCAATGTTTCGCCAGTGGAACCCAGACCCCGTGGGCCTTCACGAAGCGAACCTCAAGGCCATCAATCCAATGCTCGCCAAGGTGGTCCGCAGGGCCAAGGCGGATCATCCTGGGCTGCTCTTCGTGATCGGCTCAGGCCGGCGCGATGACAAACAGCAACGGAAGGCGGTTGCGTGGGGATGGTCCAAGACCCTGGACAGCCCTCACCGCTCCGGAAACGCTGTCGATTTGTGGCCCCTCGACGCGCAGGGCCGCGTTCTCTTTGATCCGTCGACGCATGGCCGGATCAGCGCGGCGATGAGGCAGGCAGCCGCAAAGTTGGGAGTTTCGATCCGCTGGGGTGGCCATTTCCACGGTTTCAAGGATATGGACCGGTCGCACTTTGAGCTCGTATCTGATCACTCAAGACATGTGAGACGGGCCCGCTTGCTCGCGCCATCTAGCTGACCTTTCCCGGTAACCTTCATCTCAGCAAAGTGGGCCGGTGGCGAGATAAATCCACTCTGCCACTGAGATACAGCAACTACTCTGGCAAAGAGCAGGCGCCGCTACCGCCTTCCTCCACCTGCGCCGTTGCCTCCTCCGTTTCCACCGCCTCCACCATTGCCACCGGAGTTTCCGCCACCGTTTCCATTGCCGCCGCCGTGACCGCCACCATTTCCTCCGGCGTTGCCGCCGTTTCCACCTCCGCCTGCTCCGGCGCCGCCCCGCGAACCGCTGGCATTGCCGGAGGCCTCATGGCCGTCACTGCGTCCGCGAGCGGTACCGGGCGGGGTGCCGTTATGCGGGGCATGAGCAGGGCCAAGACCCCGATCACGCGGTGAAGCCGTGCGGCCCTTCCCTTCCGCGGGCGTGCTGCTTGAATTGCCGGGATTGAGGCCCTGACGAGATCCGTCCGACCGAACCGGCGTGCCCTGAAGCGAGACACCCTCGATGCTCAGCATCCCCCTTCGATCGGACACCGCAGTCACCACGGCGGGAGCATACGATCCAGCGGGCAGTGCCACAGGGGCGTTCCCGACGACCTCTAGACCTGAACCGAGTCGCAGCCCGTTTGGCGTGCGTTCGACATAGGCCTCGATAGAAACCTGCCGGACTGGCCCCAGGAGGTCGCGCTCGTGGGCAACCCTGGTGACGTCCAGAACGCCGCCGCTATGGGTCCCTTCGAGGACAGCCCGGGTGCCGGCAAGCGCTGGGTTTGCTCCGGCGAGTCTCAGCGACCCAATCCTGAGACTGCCATCGCGGAGCTTGATCATCCTGCCGGCCACCCTGTCCGGACCCTCGGCCCTGCGCTCGATCAGGCTTGCGACGATAATCCCGTCCGGGCGACGCAGGCCGAACACTGCGACACGCTCGCCACGCCGCCACGGCTGCGGGCCGCTCAGCTTCTCTGTGGAGACGGGCTGCCCAAGCACCCTGAACACCTTGCCACCGGTCACCTCGACGGTGCCGACAACCTCGCTGGTCACATCGATCCGTCCTGTCGTCAGCACGCCATTGTGATTCTCGGCAACAACCTGCACCACATGGCCGATCTTGAGATCGGGGGCCGCACGAGGTTGCCCGTCAATCCGGATTGGTACGTCCGGCGCGTAAGTCACCCGCAGGCCATTGACGATGATGCTGCCGAACCCGCGGATCGTGCCCATGACACCCGTGCCGCCAATGCCGCGATCACCGTCCGGGTCGGTTGAAATCACTCCGGTACCGCCGATGCCACGGTCCCCTGGGTCCTGGCTTCGCGCCGCCTCCAGGGGGACGAGGAGCAACGCCAGCGCGGCCAGCCAGCAAGCGGTGGTTCGTGCAATCGCAGGGGCGCAGTCCCTCACGTCCTGGGTTCCTCGTCATTGCGATCCCTGGGCCTGTCAGCCGTCACAGGCGGCACAACCTCTTCGGAATAGACGTAGACACCGAAGTTCCACCGCCATGGACCGGGCGGTTCTCCATCGCTGGCGGCGTGGGCCTCGCGGTTGAGCTTCTGGAGCGCCTGCATCGCGACGTCGCGGGAACGTCGCTGAAGCTCCTCGGCCAACTCCTTTGTGAGGCCATCGTAGTGCACGGCCCGCTCAAGGAATGGCGGCGATGGCGCCTCCACATTAGCCACGGCCGCCGCAATATGGTCGTGCAGGTTGCGCCCGAGATAGTAGAGCTGCTGATCGTCCCCACTCCGCGGCACGAACGCTGCCTCGACCAGAACGGCCCGATCCTGGTCATCAATGACGACGAGTTTGCGATCGAGCCACTCGTCCAGCACGGCGCGGGGCCGCACATCGCGGGTGACCGAGGCAACAAGGCGCTCGAAGGAAGGCTGCGCCGGATCCGCGGTCCGGGGCAACGGCAGGGGTTGTCCGCCCGCATCGCTGAAGTCCGGATCCGCAAGCCAGCGGGCCAGAATACGGCTCGTCCGCGAAACCGTTGCCGGAACGGCGGTCACTGGCGCGCCAGCCCCACGCAGCCGACGAACCTCCTTGCGATGGACACCTGTGAGCAGATTAACCCGGCTGTCCGTCTGCTCCTTACCGAGCAAAGCAAAGTCGTACTCGGCGACATTGACGTAGAGCTCGCGCAGCAGCTCCGTGAGCATGGGAAAGGTGATCCCGCTCCGGATTAGCAGCCGCACCAGGGGACGTAGCAGACGCGCCAGAGGCGCGTGGAGCTTGGCTGGTTCAAGGGATCGGGGTGTGTCGCCGGACATCCATCCAACTAAGCAGATTGTGCGTGGGAAGCAATCCCACACTCAAGTTGACGTGGGAAAATTTCTCACTTAAATCTTGGACATTGGGCTCCACGCTCCGGAATTTATTGAAAGGAACCTCATGACACGACGTCTCGCTCTTACAGTCTCAGCTTTTGCTTTGGGTCTTGCGATCAGCCTCCAGCCGCTTTCCATCGATATGGCCTCGTTCAAGGTCGAGAAGTCACAGGCTCAGGCCAAAGGTGGGGACGGCGGTGGTGGAAACGGAGGCGGCAACGCCGGTGGTGGAAACGGAGGCGGCAACGCCGGTGGTGGAAATGGAGGCGGCAATTCCGGTGGTGGAAACGGAGGTGGCAACTCCGGCGGCGGCAGCTCCGGTAGTGGTGATCACGGGGGCAGTTCCCGCGGTGGCACCGCCGGCGGCAATTCTCGCGGTGGCAGCGAGAATTCGCGTGGCGGCACCAGTGAACGCGGGGGCCGCAGTTCTGATGCCGGCAAAGGCTCTGCATATGGCCAGTCCAGGGCCGACCAGGCCCGGAGCAGCACGCGCGATGCAAGGGCAGGAGCTGAGAAGGTCTCCACTGAAGCAAAAAAAGCTGCCTCCAATGCCAAGAGCATCGGCCTGGACACGGCCAAGCTCGGGCGCATGAACGCGGTCAATGCCTCAGCGACTGCCCGGCAGCACGCTGCGCCGACCTCCACGGTTGGCCTGATCGCCGCCTATGAGAAGGCCCTGACCGTCAGTGAGAACACCGAGGAACAAATCACCGACGCCGAAATCATCGAGGCCGCCAAGGCTCTCGCAGCCCTGTCGAAGACGGGTGTGCCAGAGGAGCCTGTGAAGGTGCTTAACGAGAGGCTCGGGCTCGACATCGATCCTAAATCGGATCTGTTCGACCGCATCATTGACGAGGCGCGGGAACAACAGGCCACACGTCAGTAAAACCACGAATGTCCTGCCACACACCAGCGGCAGGACCCTTCCCCGAAAGCGACAACGTGATCCGTATGGAGGATGCCTTGGGCCTATCGAGAGAAGCGTCGTCCATTCAGGACATTCAGGCTCACATCCAGGGCCCCGTTCAGGAGGTCCGGACCATCGGGAGAGCGCTCATGCACAATGACCGCAAGCATCGCGTGCTCATCGTTGAAGATGAGACCATGATCTCGATGCTGATCGAAGACATGGTGTGCGATCTTGGAGCAGAGGTTGTGGGCCCGGTCGCCAAATTCGGGCAGGCCATATCGTTGGCGCTTGAAGCCGACTTCGACCTCGCCGTTCTCGACGTCAATCTGGATGGTTTGATGGTCTATCCGATTGCGGACGTTCTGCGTGGTCGCGGCATCCCATTCATCTTCATGACAGGCTATGATTCCGGCGTCATTCCCCAGAGTTACCAGAACAACCGCGTGCTCTCGAAGCCGTTCTCACACCAGGCCTTTCGCGATGCTGTGGAGGGGTCTTTGCCGTAGCGTCTCCATCTTGTCGCGGAAGCCGTCGTGCGCGAACTCGCGCCAGGCATGAAGGCGCAACTCTGGGGCTACAACGGCCAGTCACCGAGGCCGACGATCGAGGCCGCGCACGGCGACAAGGTGCGCATTTCCGTCACCAACAGGCTGCCGGAGAACACGGCCGTGCACTGGCATGGCCAGCTACTGCCCAACGGCATGGACGGCCTCGGCGGCCTCGCCCAGCCGCACATCCCGCCGGGCACGACGTTCGTCTACGAATTCATCTGTCAGAAGTCCGGCACCTTCATGTACCATCCGCACTCGGACGAGATGGTGCAGATGGCGATGGGCATGATGGGGTTCTTCGTCGTCCATCCGCGCGACCCGGCAGAGCGCCGCGTCGACCGCGACTTCGTGTTCCTGCTCAACGCGTTCGACACCGAGGCCGGAAGCAATAGGTGCCGAAGGTCAACACGATGCTGGATTTCAATCTCCGGTGTTGGAATTCGCGCGTGTTCCCCGGCATCGACCCGCTCGTGGTGCGCCAGGGCGACGTTTTCCTGAACGATGTCGAGATCCAGTACATCGTCGAAAACTTGTTCGTCTGCAACAGGCTGTCCATGGTGGAATTGGTCACCTCGGACGGGACGCGCATCGACCTGCGCCACATCCGCTCGCCGATCCTGTGCTTCTGCTCGATAGGCGACAACATCTCGCCGCCGCCGCAAGCGCTCGGCTGGATCACCGATCTCTATCTCGACGATGACGATGTGCGGGCGCACGATCAGACTATCATCACGCGCTCCATGACAGCATCGGTCACCTCACATCGGCAACCGCCGTCATTGCTCGCAGTGACGGCGAAGACATCCCGCGTTCCATCTGGCTGGGGTATCCGATCGAAAAGCAGGTTCCTTCCGACAGTTGTTTGAGCGAGAGCTTTCGAACGCGCCTAGGACCCCGGATACGTTGGCCGACAACGCGATCCATGGCCTTGGCCCGGGGTTTTTCGGCGGCCAAGGGGCAGAGGCCATCGTGGCGGCTGGCGAGCACGGAGGCCCCGCCATTGCGCTCGATGGAACTGGTCGGCTTGTTCGGCTCGGACATTCGAAGCCGTCTATGTCCGGTTGCTTGCTCAGGCTGGCTGAATGATCCGCGCATTGGATGTTCCTACAGCCACGCGTTGCCCGGACAAAGCAACGCGCGACAGATCCTCAGCGCCCCCTACGAGGGATCACATCTTTTTCCCGGGCGAGGCTTGCTCCCCCGCGGATTTCTCGACGGCCCACGGAGCCTACACGACAGGCGTCCGAGCTGCGGCCGAAGCCCTAGAGGTCCTTCGAACGTAGCCAGCGCAGGGGATTTGCCGCGCTCGAGGCAGGTGTGGGGGCCAATCGGCGGCATGACCATGGGGCTGTTTACTCCCACGAAAGCGGCCGTTGTTGCCGTAATCTGGTCTCTGTTTCTCGGACTCGTGCGATATGGACCAGTGGCTAAAGGGAAAAGACCGCGAGAAGCTGTTTCCGACTTTCTGCTCCAGTTACCGCCTCTTCAGGCACGCTGATGGGAAGGTGTGGACCTTGGCAAAATGAAGGCGACACTTGATAGTCCAGAAGGTGCAGCGGCGAAGGCTGCGGACACCGTGATCGATCCCATCGAGGTCTTCATTGAGGTTGAAAGCGGGAAGTGAACGGAGCGCAATCAGCGCCACCTCGCCGGGCTTCATTCCCGCTGCTCTATTCCTAGGGCCATCGCCTCTCCGTTTGTTCCGGTGGCCCTTCCATCTCGCCCCAAAGGCTTTCTCCCGGGGCGTTCCACCGGGAAGCAAGCGATAGCCGCCGATCACCCGGCGGTCATCGACGCGCGGCTTGCCGTCAGTCGGCTTGCGGCTCGATCCACGCGAACTGCGCGTCCGTCAGCAAGAAGCTATCCCGATCCATCCGCGCTTCCTCCCGGAAGCCGTGCGGCCGAGGCCGTTGGACGTCCGGCCTTACCGGAAGGTCGAAGAGGCACCAAATGGCACACAAATAGGACGTGATGGGCTCCGGTAGCCCCGTGATAGCCGGGCAGCACTACACGGTCGGCGAGAGTGGGCGCGAGACGTTCGTGCCGACTTCGCCAGGGCGCATACCCACATAGTGGCCGTGAACGTGAACAACAACACGGGCGCGCAAGTCCCAACCAGGCAGTTGAACGGGCCGCAAGGGCCTGCCACTCACGTCCAGATTGACGAGGCGGTGGCGAATGCGCTTGGCAACGGTTCGGAGGTGATGGAACGCGCTAGTCAATTGCAAGGGTCCGGTTTGGTTCAGGGCGCCGGTTACGGGCGCCGTTCACCCATGGCCGCGAGGTCGGCTTTGATTATCGGCCCGAACCAATCTTTGAATTCCTTCATTATTGGCGTCCAGTTCTGGAGTTTAGAGGCTGCTCGCGCGATCATATGAGCGGCGACCATTTGGGTGAACTCCATTTCGGCGCCAAGATCCATGGTTGGATGCTTAAGCCAATCTCGTTCCATGTTTAGAATGGCTATCCATTCTGGCTTCGTGAAGTGCTCGCGGGCTCTCGGGTACTCTGCGAGACCAGAGATAATGTCGCTTCCCTTCCTATTTGAGAACATGCCCTCAGCGGCACCGGCGAGGGTAATTGCGGTATCAAAATCTCCTCGCTTCAGCGCGTTTATGGCCTCGCCAATTTGCCTCCGGCAGGCGTCTTCCTTGCTAAGGGTAATGGGGGCTTCCGGTCCCATCTATTCGCCCTTCCTCAATCGCCCACCCGGCGCGCCGCTCTGCCGGGGCGCTCAAGCTCCACGAGCCGTTCTTCTAACGTCACGTGAAGGTCCAGAAAGATGTTCTCTAAAGCACCGGCTGCGTTGATGAGGTGCTCATCGGCATCCCCTGTTTTGAGCTTCTCAACGATATCTTCCATCATCGCACATTCCCGATCGACCAAGTTCCACAGCCCTCGAATATCGTCCTTGGTCGCTGCGGTGGATGCTACAAAGAGGGCAACCTCGCGCGCCAGGTCTTTGGCGAATTCACCGTGGTCGGAAACAATCTTGAGCCAATCCATGCTGCTACCTCGGCCAAGCTTCCGGGAGCTTATGAGCGGTCGGACAGAGCGTCTAGCCGCCTTACGTTTGCCAAAGCCCTGGAGCATGCCGGTTCGACTCCCGCCGCGGGTGCCAATTCACCGTCGTGGCTACATGCTGGCTATTCGACACAACCGGAACGTCGCCCGGCCCCGCACCGGGGAACCTAACTCACAGATTTCTTCTTAAATATCAATCGGTTGAGATGGTGATCGCGAATGGGATCGAATGACGAAGTCGGCGGCGCAGTCTTGTGAGAAATCGAGGGTACATGGGCCAAGCGAGTTCGATTTCTCCGGTTTGATTCTGATCGGACGACCGTCAAGGCAGCAGCGAAACATAGAGCGATCACCCAAGTGCTGCTTGCCATGTGCTTACCAAATCCGTGTTCCAGTAAGCAGGCGTCGGAACCGTTAGGCCTAAGCCTTTGATTTTAATGGTACAGCCGCCCCGGCTTGAACGGGGGACCCCCAGATCCACAATCTGGTGCTCTAACCAACTGAGCTACGGCTGCACACGCGGCAGGGTGTAATCGTCCCGGCGATCATTTTCAAGACGTTTCGTGCGCGCAGGGCCCTGACAAGGAAACGGCGGGCCTCGCAGGGCCCGCCGCCGATCCATTGCTGCGAAAAGGGTTTCCTATTCGGCGGTGGCGCCGGCCGCCTTGAGAACGGGCGTCCAGCGGGCGACCTCGGATTCCACCAGCTTCTGCAAGGCCGCCGGGGTCTGGTCCGCGGCGCCGGGGATGACGCCCCCGAGGTCGAGGAGGCGCTTCTTGGTGTTATCGTCGTTCAGGGCTTTCACGAGTGCATCGTTAAGCTTGGCGACGATCTCGGGCGGGGTGCCCTTCGGGGCGAAGACCGCGTTCCAGGCGCTCACCTCGTAGCCGTCGAGGCCAGCTTCCTTCGTGGTGGGAACGTCCGGCAAAGCGGGCGAGCGGGTTGGCGTAGCAATAGCGAAAGCCTTGATGTTGCCGCCCTGGATCTGGGGCGCCACGTTGACGATCTGGTCCGTCATGAAGTCGACGGTGTTGCCCATCAGGTCGTTCAGGGCAGGTCCCGTGCCGCGATAGGCCACCATGGTGGGCTTCGCCTTGATGACGGAGGTGAAGAAAATGCCGGTCGAGTGCGACACCGAGCCGACACCCGCATGGGCCATGTTCACCTTGTCGCCGTTCTTCTGGATGTATTCGACGAATCCTTTCAGGTCCTTGGCCGGAAAATCTTTCTTGGCGACGATCACGATCGGCGTGCCGGCCGCGAGCCCGATGGGGGCGAAATCCTTCGCGGGATCGTATTTCAGGTTGGGATAGAGGGCGGGCGCCGCGCCGTGGGTGCCCATATGCCCCATCATGATGGTGTAGCCGTCCGGCTGGGATTGCGCACCGCGGGTGATGCCCGTGGTTCCGCCCGCCCCGGCCACGTTCTCGACGACGATCTGCTGTCCGAGCGTGCGCGACATGTTATCGCCGACGATGCGGGCGATCACGTCTGTCGGGCCGCCGGCGGCGAACGGGACGATCATCGTGATGGGCCGCTGGGGATAAGCGCCCTGGGCATGAGCCGCCGAAGTGGCAAGGCCGAGCGCCGCGACGGCGAGAGCTATTTTTTTCATGGTTTCCTCCCTGGAAAATTATCATGCAGGCTAGCGATATAGGGTCGGCTCGACGATTGGCTATTCGACGAATACCTCATCGCGTCCTTTGCGGATCGATGGCAGCAGCGCCAGAATCAGCAGAATGGCGGCAATTGTCAGAAGGACGGCGCTGATCGGCCGCTCGATGAATGTCTCGAGCGAGCCCCGCGAAAGGATCAGCGCCCGCCGGAGATTCTCCTCCAGCAGCTTGCCGAGCACGAACCCCAGCAGAAGCGGCGCCGGCTCGAAGCCGAACTTGATCAGGATGTAACCGACAATGCCGAACAGGCCGATGAACATCACGTCGGTGGGCAGCGAGTTGATTGAGTAGATGCCGATGCAGCAGAACATCAGAATCGCCGGGAACATGAGGTGGTACGGCACCTTCAGCAGACGCACCCACAACCCGACGAGCGGCAGGTTGATGATCAGGAGCATCAGGTTGCCGATCCACATGGAAGCGATCATGCCCCAGAACAGGTCCGGGTTGCGTGTCATCACCTGGGGGCCCGGAACGATGCCGTGGATCGTCATCGCCCCGACCATCAGCGCCATGACGGCGTTGGGCGGAATGCCGAGGGTCAGCAGCGGGATAAAGGACGTCTGGGCGCCTGCGTTGTTGGCGGCCTCCGGCCCCGCCACACCCTCGATGGCGCCGCGGCCGAAGCGGCTCGGATCCTTGGCGAGCTTCTTCTCGACCGTGTAGGACGCAAAGGGTCCCAGCACCGCTCCGTTCCCCGGCAGAATCCCCAGGATCGCACCGATCGTCGTGCCCCGCAGCACCGGCATGTAGGATTGCCGGAAATCCTCGCGGTTTGGCAGAAGGCGGCCGATCGCCTGGTGGACCACATCGCGGGTCTCGGTATGGTCGAGGTTACGCAGGATTTCGGCGACGCCGAAAATGCCCATCGCCAGGACGGCGAAATCGATGCCGTCGGCGAGGAAGGGCAGCCCGAAGGTCAGGCGCTCCTGACCGGTTTCGAGATCCGTGCCGACCGTCGAGAGCAGCACCCCGAGAATGATCATGGCGATCGCCTTCAGGATCGATCCGCGCGCCAGAACCACCGCGAAGACGAGACCCATCACCATCAGCGAGAAGTACTCGGCCGGTCCGAAGATGAGAGCGAGTTTCGTCAGCGGCGCGCCGAGCGCCGCGATCACGACGGTGGCAACGGTCCCTGCGAAGAACGACCCGATGGCTGCGATGCCCAGCGCAACTCCAGCCCGGCCCTGCCGGGCCATCTGGTGCCCGTCGAGGGTCGTGACCACGGAGGTGGCCTCGCCCGGAATGTTGACCAGGATGGCGGTGGTCGAACCGCCGTATTGCGCGCCGTAGTAGATGCCGGCCAGCATGATGAGAGCACCGACCGGCTCGAGCCCAAAGGTGATCGGTAGCAGCATGGCGATGGTCGCAATGGGCCCGACCCCAGGAAGCACGCCCACGAGAGTGCCCACGAGGCATCCAAGGAATGCAAGACCAAGGTTCTGGAAGCTGAGCGCGATCGAAAAGCCGAGATTGAGATTGGAAATTAGATCGCCCATCAGCTTTCATCCTCGTCAACGACCACATCGATCCGAGTGGCGGGCCGGCGGCGACCCGTGAGGTAGAGCGCGAGGGCCGCCAACGTGAGTACCAGGGCCGTCGCCCTGAGCACGTCCTTCTGGGACCAGCCAGCCGGAAACAGATTGGCGAAGCTTTGCGGGAAAATGGGGATCGGCAGGTTCAGGAGATCGCCGAACAGCACCATGCAGAACGGCGTCAGGCTCAAAGCCAGGATGAGGAGCGGACGAAGCCGGACATCCTCGGTCGCATAGCCCCCGATGATGATCGCCAGGGGGCCGGACACCAACATGCCGAGGCCGGGAAGAGACAACGGCCCCATGCTGAAGGGACGGATCGTCACCGCGAAGGCCAGAATGGCGATGAGCACCACGACCGGCCCCCGCAAGGCGGATTTTTCGAGGTCCTCGCCATCCCGGAGGAGGCTCATCACCACCATGGCGAGGCCGCAGGCGCCCACGCCGTAGGCGAGCCAATCCGGCAGCATCGCAGGGCCCATCGAGCGAAGCGTGCCTTGGGGAAGGTCTCTGGCGAGATAGAGCGCCAGAGCCGCAAGCAGCAGCAGGAACACGCCGCCGGCAAAATTCTGGCCGGCGCGGATGGGGCCGCGGCGCAACGGTGCTGCGGCGCGCCGTACGGGCTGGGACATGGGCTGACCTCCCGATCGAGCTTCTCGGTCCCGACCTTCTTGTGGGACCGATTAGTGCCCAAGGCCGGGCCGTGGATCAAGCCGTTGATTGGTCCGGTTCACAATTGCCGCTGGGTGACACGGGATCGAAAGGCGCCTCCGCGCCGCTGCGTCCCGAGGAGAAGCGTCAAAAAATGCCGTTCACGGCTTGATCGGCCTTCATGTCTTGGCTAGATCAATGGCACCAGGCCGGGCCCCTCTGGCGGCTCTTCGGAGCAGCGATGTCGGACTGGATCGCAACCCAGGATGGCCTGAAACGGTTCGACCCTCCGCCCTGCTCCCCCTCTCTTGCGTTTGGCCCGGTCTCGGGCGCTCACGGTGAGGCGCGTTTGGTTCGACGATCCGGCTGTGCCGTCCTCGCACGCATCAAAAGAGGCATCGCATGAACGAGTTTTTCTCGCCGGAAGTCACCGCCTTCCTGCAAGTGGTGATGATCGACCTGGTCCTGGCCGGCGACAACGCCATCGTGATCGGCCTCGCGGCGGCCGGTCTCCCGAAGGACCAGCGCAACAAGGCCATTCTGATCGGCGTCATCGCCGCGACGGTGCTGCGCATCATTTTCGCCGGGCTCACCATCCAGCTTCTGCAGATCGTCGGCCTCCTTCTCGCCGGTGGCATCCTGCTTCTCTGGGTCTGCTGGAAGATGTGGCGGGAGCTGCGCACATCCGCGGCCGAGGAGGAAGAGGCCGAATTGGCCCTTGAAGGCGCCGATTCCGGCACCTCGACGGCACCGCGCAAGACCTTTGCCCAGGCGGCCTGGCAGATCGTCATCGCGGACGTTTCGATGTCTCTCGACAACGTACTGGCAGTCGCCGGGGCCGCCCGCGAGCATCCCTACGTGATGATCTTCGGGCTTATTTTGTCGATCGCCCTCATGGGGCTTGCGGCCTCGTTCATCGCCCGAATCTTGCAGCGCTACCGCTGGATCGCCTATGTGGGTCTCGCCATCATTCTCTACGTGGCTCTCAAGATGATCTACCAGGGCGCGCTCGAGGTTGCGCCGGTTGTCGGAGCGATGGGCCTCTAATACCCGACCGCCAGCTCCGCCGGCGCTTTCGCACCGGCGGAGCGATTGACGTTGCGGGATTGAGAGGGCACAGAGCCTCGACCCATGTCAGCTTCTCATTCCATCTTCACGCGCGCGGGTATCCTGCAGGGCGCCCGCAGCACGCTCCCGGCTTTCCCGGGTCTCATCGTCTTCGGGATGGCCTTCGGCACGGCCGCGGCGCAAAAAAGCCTTTCGGTCGGGGAAACGGTGGGATTGAGCGCTGCCGTCTATGCTGGCGCCGCCCAGATGGTGGGGCTGGAAGTCTGGCAGAAAGTCTGGACCCCCGGCACGATCCTGACGATCATGACCGTCACGGCGGTGGTGAATTCCCGGATGCTGCTTCTCGGTGCGACGCTCCAGCCCTGGCTTCGAGCCGAGCCGATCTGGCGCTCGGCCCTCAATCTCTTCCTTCTCACCGATGCGGGCTGGATCTTCAGCACGCGCTACCATAACGACGGCGGCCGGGATGTCGGCTTCCTTTTCGGCACCGGCATCGCCCTCTGGATCATGTGGGTGCTCGCCAGTCTCGCAGGGTATTTCGCCGGGACGTTCGTGCCCGAGCCCCGGCGTTTCGGCCTCGACCTGGTCATGCCGATCTTTTTCGCCATGATGCTCGTTCCCCTGTGGAAGGGGGCACGATCCGCTCTGCCCTGGCTGGTGGCCGGGCTGGTGTCCCTGCTGGTTCATGCGTTCCTGCCGGGCTACCTGTTCATCGTCGTCGGCGCCCTCGCGGGCGTTGCCACCGGAATGTTGATGAAATGACGGCGTTTCACACATTCGTCGCCGGCCCCTGGGGCTCGGCCGTGGCCATCGCCGCCATGGTCCTGGCAACCTATCTCTGCCGCGTCGGAGGCGTCGTTCTGATGACCCGCGTGAACATCACGCCGCGGGTCGAGCGAGGGATGCGCGCTCTTCCGGGCTCCATCATCGTCGCCACGATCCTGCCGCTCATTCTCGATGGCGGACCCTCCGCATTTGTCAGCGTCGCGGCCGCGGTGATCGCCATGATGGCGACGCGATCGGAACTCGCCGGGCTCACGGCCGGGCTCGGTACGCTATCCCTGCTCCGGGCCTTTGGTTTCTGAGGTTTTGTTGAATCGCGTCCGGATGCGCAGGAGCAACCCGTCGCGCACGTTGCGGTGGGCGTCGAGCATCTGTTCGCGCGATCCCACGACGAGGGTCGGATCCTGGGTCGGCCAGTATTCCACGTCGGCCGCGAGCGTTCGGGTCAGTTCCAGGGCTGCGTGATGGGCTTCCGGCGAGAGCGTGATGATCAGATCGAAACTGATCCCCTCGTGTTCCTCCAGCTCCTCGAGCGTGCGCGGCTTGTGCTTTGCTGCGTCGATCCCGATTTCATCGAGCACAGCCGTCGTAAAGCCGCTCGTCTCGCCCTTGTGAATGCCGGCCGATTGCACATAGAGCGACCGGCCGAAATAGTGGCGGGTGATGGCTTCGGCCATGGGAGATCGTACGGAATTCATGGCGCAGACGAAGAGCACCGAGTGAATGCGCCTGGCCCGTGGCTCGTCCAATCTCAACCTCTCCAATGGAGGGCGAAGATCAGCGTGAAGATGCGTCGCGCCGTGTCGAAGTCGAGCATGAGCTTGCCGTCGAGGCGCTTCATCAACAATTCGGCCGCTTCGTTGTGCAGGCCGCGTCGCCCCATATCGATCGCCTCGATCTGCGCCGGGGAGGCGGAGCGGATGGCTTTGTAATAGCTGTCGCACACCATCTCGTAATCGCGCACCGTCTTGCGAAACGGCGTCAGCGAAAGGTGATGGGTGACGAGCCGGTTGCCGTCCTCGGAGCGGACTTCGAAGCAGAGCTTGTTATCGACGAGGGCGACGTGGAGCGCGTAGGGTCCGCCCTCATGACTCGGAAGCGCGAAGTAGTTCGCCTCGACGATGTCATAGATGGCGATGGCGCGTTCGTGTTCCTGATCGGGATTGCCCCGACCGATGGACGCCTCGTCGAGAGTAATGGCGATCAACCGACTCCGCTCGTTCGCCATCCCTCCTCCCAACTCACATGTTCAGGCGGATCGCAACCGATCGCGCATGACCCTCGAGCCCTTCCGAGCGCCCCAGCGCGATCGCTGCCGGGCCGAGCGCCCGCAGGCTGTCGGCGCTGCATCTCAGGATCGAGGTTCGCTTCATGAAGTCAAGTACGCCGAGACCCGAGGAGAAGCGGGCGGAGCGCGCCGTCGGCAACACGTGATTGGGCCCGCCGACATAATCGCCGATCGCCTCAGGCGTGTGGCTTCCGAGGAAAATCGCCCCGGCATTGCGGACCTTGGCGGAAAGCTCGTCCGCATTCTCGGCCTCGATCTCCAGATGCTCGGGAGCCAGCCTGTCGACCAGGGGAATGGCCGATTCCAGGGTCTCGACGAGAATGATCGCGCCGTAGTCGCGCCAGCTCGCCCCGGCGATCTCGGCTTTCGGGAGCGTCCGCAACTGACGCTCGACCGCCGCCTCGACCGCGTCCGCCAGCTCAGCGTCGTCGGTGATGAGGATGGCCTGGGCGACCGGGTCGTGCTCGGCCTGGGCCAGGAGGTCGGCGGCGATCCAGTCCGGATTGGCATGCCGGTCGGCGAGAACCAGCACTTCGGAGGGCCCGGCGATCATGTCGATGCCAACCTGGCCGAACACGCGCCGTTTCGCGGCTGCCACGTAGGCGTTGCCCGGGCCGACGATCTTCGCCACAGGCTGCACCGTCGACGTCCCATAGGCGAGAGCCGCCACGGCCTGGGCGCCGCCGATCCGGAAGATCTCGTCGACCCCGGCGAGTCGCGCCGCCGCCAGAACCAGCGGGTTGGTCTCGCCCCGGGGTGTCGGCACCACCATGGCGATCCGCGGCACGCCCGCGACCTTGGCCGGCACGGCGTTCATCAGGACCGACGACGGATAGCTCGCGCGTCCGCCCGGCACATAAAGCCCAACCGATTCGATCGCCGTCCAACGCCATCCCAGCGTTACGCCAAGGGAATCGGTGGTCATGTGATCCTGCGGCCGCTGGGCGCGATGGTAGATTTCGATACGCTCCTTTGCGAGCGCGAGGGCCGAAAGCTCTTCCGGTGAGCACTGGGCGCGGGCGGCGTCGATTTCCCCGTCGCCGATGCGCAATGTCTCGGGCGTCAGCGACAGGTGATCGAAGCTCTTCGTGTAGGCCACCAACGCGTCATCACCGTTTTCCACGACCTCGTCGATGATACGGCGCACGGCCTGATCGACATCCTCGGACACTTCCCGCTTGGCAGAGAGCAAACGCGCGAAGGCGCGCGGGAATGACGGATCCCGAGCGTCGAGACGTTGCGGCATTAAAGGCGCTCCGCCGGGACTTCGTCGTGGATCGGACGACCATCGGCGGCCCAGACCGGCCCGACATCCTTCATCTGCAATTCGACGCATTCCACGTCGATCTGGATGGCTCCGCCCTCGGCGAAGATCAGCGTCGCGGTGCCCGACGGTGCGTCGGTCTCGTCGAACGAGATCGCCAGCAGATTCAACACCGCGTCCTTCCGGGTCTGGTCGATGCCCCGGACCCGCACGGCTTTGACCTGCTCGAAATGCAT
Organism: Microvirga sp. P4_A5; assembly: GCF_056402495.1. NCBI lineage: Bacteria > Pseudomonadati > Pseudomonadota > Alphaproteobacteria > Hyphomicrobiales > Methylobacteriaceae > Microvirga > Microvirga sp. P4_A5. The sequence continues at coordinate 32,563 of NZ_JBFUHH010000034.1, forward strand.
GCAGGTCAGACGTCGCTGCGGCGGCTGGTCGAAACCGGCCTCCCAGTCGAACCGCCGCACCTCGATGGCGAAACGCCGTTCCTTGGGAAGGAAGACGATATCCCCCACGCGCAAGACCGCGTCCTGCAGATGGGTGGAGATGATGGCCAGATCTTCCGGGTCGAGTGCGACGAGTTTGAGGAGGTCCATGGCTGCCAAACTGTTGAAGAGCCTTGCAAACGTCGAAGTCCGCAAAATGCCAATGAGCTTTGACGTTAGGTAGAGAGCACGGGCCTCCAGCGCAACCTCTGGCGGGCTGGCGGGCGGATTTTATCCCCGCAGGCGTTCGATGTCGGCCCCGCACCGCGCAAGCTTGGCCTCCAGCGCCTCGAAACCGCGGTCGAGATGATAGACCCGGTTGATCGTGGTCTCTCCCTCGGCCACGAGGCCGGCAATCACCAGCGAGACCGAGGCCCTGAGGTCGGTTGCCATCACGGGGGCGCCCTTCAGTCCCGGCACACCCTCCACATAGGCGCTGTCGCCATCGAGGCGGATCTGCGCACCGAGGCGGGCAAGCTCCTGCACGTGCATGAAGCGGTTCTCGAATATGGTTTCGCGGATCCGCGACGTTCCGTTCGCTCTTGTCATCAGGGCCATGAACTGGGCCTGCAGGTCGGTCGGGAACCCCGGAAACGGGTCCGTGGTCACGTCGATGGGCTGGATGCCATTGCCGTTCCGGCGGACGCGCACGCCGCTATGGGTCGGGGTGATGTCCGTGCCCGATTGCTGCAGCACGTCGAAGGCGAACTGGAGCAGGTCCGGCCGGGTGTTTTCGAGCACCACGTCTCCCCCCGCCATGGCAACCGCCATCGCGTAGGTTCCGGTCTCGATCCGGTCCGGCAGCACGTTGTGAGACGCCCCGTTGAGGCGCGTCACACCCTCCACGATGATCTCGGAGGTTCCGGCGCCCTCGATCTTGGCACCCATCTTCACCAGGCATTCGGCGAGATCCGTCACCTCGGGCTCGCGGGCCGCATTGCGAATGACCGTCGTGCCCTCGGCAAGGGTCGCCGCCATCAGCGCCACATGGGTTCCGCCGACCGTGACCTTCGGAAAATCGATCTCCGCGCCCCGCAGCCCCTTCGGCGCGGTCGCGACTACGTAGCCGCTATCGATCTCGATCGCAGCACCGAGCTTTGCCAGCGCCATGATCAGGAGATCCACCGGCCGCGTGCCGATGGCGCAGCCGCCCGGCATCGACACCTTGGCGTGTCCGAAGCGCGCCAGCAGAGGCGCGATCACCCAGAAGCTCGCCCGCATGGTCGAGACGAGCTCATACGGCGCGCAGGTATCGATGATGGAGCGGGACGTCAGGCGGATCGTCTGCCCGGTTTCCGTCGTCTGGCCGGGACGCCGTCCCGCGATGGTGTGATCGACCCCGAAATTGCTCATGATCCGCAGCAGGGACGAGATATCGGCAAGCCGCGGCACATTGCCGAGTTCCAGCGTCTCGTCGGTCAGGAGGCTCGCGATCATCAGCGGGAGAGCCGCGTTCTTGGCCCCCGAAATCGGGATCAGGCCGTTGAGAGGCGCGCCGCCCCGTATGCGAATGCGATCCATCAGGACCCCCAGGATGCGTGTTACAAAGAAAAGCTATGCAGGCTGCGAGGCCTGGAGGCTAGTCGGACGGCTTGTCGCGTTCCGGCGCGGGAGGGCCGGGCTGAACCTCTTCCCCCACAGATGTGGCAGCCTTGCGGCCCCGCGCCTGCGCCTTGCGACGCTTCAGGTTTTCTTTCAAGGCCGCCGCCAGGCGGGCAGCCTTCTGTTGCGATCTCACGTCGGTCAAGGTTCTCGCGACCCTTCGTCGCCACACCCAATAAAGGGTTCGCAAACGCCCCTCAACCGGAATATCAGAGTGGCGATGGCGGCCTTGGCGGTGAGTGGTGCTCCGAGCCCGGGATTGAGGCATCCAGGTCCTGGGTGTCGGTGGCCCATCAGGTGAGATGATGGATTATCAGAATTTTTTCACGTCGGCCCTCGATCGTCTTCAATCCGAGCGGCGCTACCGCGTCTTCGCCGATATCGAACGACTGGCCGGCCGGTTTCCCGATGCGGTCTGGCACAGCCCCTCGGGGGCCCGGCCCATCACGGTCTGGTGCTCCAATGACTATCTTGGCATGGGCCAGAACCGGGACGTGACCCGCGCCATGGTGGAAACCGCGTGGCGCGTTGGCACCGGGGCCGGCGGCACCCGGAACATCTCCGGCAACAGCCACGCGATCGTGGACCTCGAAGCGGAACTCGCCGACCTCCATGCCAAGGAGGCGGCCCTCGTCTTCACCTCGGGCTACGTTTCGAACCAGACCGGCATCTCCACCATTGCCAAGCTGATCCCCGATTGCCTGATCGTCTCCGATGCGCTGAACCACAATTCGATGATCGAGGGCGTGCGCCAGTCGGGCTGCGACAAGGTGATTTTCCGTCATAATGACCTCGATCACCTGGAAGAACTCCTGATCGCCGCGGGCGGCAGGCCCAAGCTCATTGCCTTCGAGAGCGTCTATTCGATGGATGGCGACATCTCGCCGATCCATGCCATCTGCGATCTGGCCGGGCGCCATGGCGCCATGACCTATCTGGACGAGGTCCACGCTGTGGGGATGTACGGCTCGCGCGGCGCCGGCATCGCCGAACGCGAAGGGGCCATGGATCGGATCGACGTGATCGAGGGAACGCTCGGCAAGGCATACGGCGTAATGGGCGGGTACATCGCCGGGTCCCGCGCCGTGGTGGATGCGGTGCGTAGCTTCGCGCCCGGCTTCATCTTCACGACCGCCCTCCCCCCCGCCGTCGCGGCCGCCGCCGCGGCCTCGGTTCGGTACCTCAAATCCTCGTCCGCCGAGCGCGAGCGCCAGCAAAGCCAGGCCGCCCGCGTGAAATCGGTACTCTCCGATGCGGGCCTGCCCGTGCTGGACACCCCCACCCATATCGTCCCCGTGATGGTGCGCGATGCCGAGGCCTGCAAGGCCGCCTCCGACCGGTTGCTCGAAAAGCACGGCATCTACATCCAGCCGATCAACTATCCAACCGTCCCCCGCGGCACCGAGCGCCTGCGCATCACCCCGACCCCGTTCCACACGGAAGCCCACGTGGTAGCCCTCAGCCGGGCCCTATCGGAAGTCTGGACGGCGCTGGGTCTAAATTTGCACGCGAAAGTAGCCGCCGCCTGACAATTAATTCGCCGATCAAACTTGCGCCCGGCGCTGCCCTATGGCAGTAACCGGCCGTCCCAACGACAGGCTGCCGTAGCTCAGTGGTAGAGCACTCCCTTGGTAAGGGAGAGGTCGAGAGTTCAATCCTCTCTGGCAGCACCATTCCCCGATTTACCCGTCACGCACGCCCTTCGATGCCGCCCCGGGGGCGGAACCGCCGTGGATCGGGAACCGTTCGTCACTCAGAGTTGGTGCACGGGACTTCCAATGAACACGATGCGAGACGATCTGGCGGGAAACCGGTTCGAAATGGATGTGAACGGGCAAGTCGTCTTTGCAAATTACGAGCGGCGCGATTCAGCGCTCGTCATCCGGCACGTGGAGGCTCCCCCTGCCTTGCGTGGCAAGGGCGTCGCGGGCGAATTGATGCGCCAGGTCGTGGAACTGGCACGAGCGGAAGGTCGCTCCCTTGTCCCTCTTTGCGGATATGCCCGAGCATGGCTTCGACGCCATCCGGAGCACGCCGACCTCCTGACGTGATGGCACCCGGGGTCCACTGACGCACCAGCCCGACAAGACCGGTCGGACAATCCGCAAGATCAATGGCCCGTCATGGAATGCGGCGCGGGGACCGGTTTCGATTCGGGCGACCCGCGCTCGCGAAGGAAAATGCTCAGCACGAGCAATGCGGCGATCGAAAGAAACTCGCTCTGCCAGTTCTGGAAGCTTTCATACCAGAATTGGGGGTCGACCAAGGTTTCGAGAAGCGTGTGGATCGGTTGGTGGTTGAGCGCAGCCTCTTCGTTCGCGTGCGTATTGCTGCCTTTGAGATGCAAAGCGAATGACAGGATGAAAAGAATCACGAGCGCGATGCTGAGGGAATGGGAGTAGAGTTTCAGGATCAAGCCGCCTTTCTTCACCGGCCACGGCGTGTCGGGTCGTGAGGCATGGGCGAGCGCTTCCTTCTCTTCCTGATCTGCCTTGTCGGGGTCGCGGGATTCCGGCGATCCTTTCTGAATGAGGATCGCCGTGAACACCACGTAGACGGCCATCTGGAGAAACTCGCTTTCCCAATTCTCGAATACGGCCGAGATGAAATGGCCCGTGCGGAGATAATCGAGCAGCGCGATTTCCGGGAGGTTGTGGACCTGCAGATCCTGGGCATGGGCCCTCCACCCTGCCAAGGCCTGTCCCCCGAGCGTCAGCGCGAAAAGAGCAAAAAGGGTGAGCGAAAGTCCGTTGTCTCGAAAGAAACGTTTCATCCGAGTCGATCCCTGCGGTTGCGGCGCTTGGCAGCAACTCGGGAGAAAGCCAGTTTGTTTCCGACTGCCGGGCTGGGCGCCTTCAGCCGGGGCCGGCGGCGAGCGGGCCCGCATCCTCCTTCGGTCCGGTCGCCACGACCCTTAGCGAACCATCCGGCAATGGGCGCTGAAGCCTGAGGGCCTCTTCGGGAGAGCCCTCCAGCCAAAGATCGAATTCCTCGTCGGTCGTCAGGATCACAGGCATCGCCTTGGGATGAACGGTGTGAACCTCCGCGTTGGCACTCGTGGTCAGAAAGCCGAAGAGACGATGCTCGCCCTCGACAGGGTTCGCCTTCGTTCCGCGGATACCCGTCCACGGCCGCCAGAGACCCGCGAACGCCGCCAGCGGACGCTCCTCGGACAGCGCGAACCAGATCGGTGTCTTGCGCGGCTGCGTGTCGGCATATTCGCAGAACGACGTAAAGGGGATCAGGCAACGGAATTCCGGCTTCAGCCAACCCCGCCAATAGGGGCTTGCCGCGTTGCGGATATTGGTGACCGGCACTTTCGACAGATTCGGCGGCGGGGGAAAGCCCCACCGCATCAGGGTCAATTCCCGCTCGTCGCCGTGATTACGCACGACCGGCGCCATGTAGTCCGGGAAGATGCCGGGAAGGATAGGCAGGTTGCCGACCGAATCGCGGCGTATGCGGAACAGATCGCGGATCGCCTGCTGACCTTTGGTAACGGAATAGAGATTGCACATGGACAGGAAACATAACGGCGTTCGTTCAAAGCGACAGGGGCTCTTTCCGTTGCGGCATAACCGGATCGAGAAATTCGGTGACGTCCCCGCCGGTTAAGCGCTACAGTTATCCGCGAGCCGCTTATCGGAGCGAACGGCGATGACCTTGCAACCTCCCATTAATGTGCTGATCGTCGAGGATGACGGTCTCGTGCTGATGCTGTTGGAGGATATGGCCCAGGAGCTCGGGTACAATTTGGTCGGTCCGGTTTCGCACCTGGAGGACGCTCTGCGTTTGGCTCTTTCCCAGGAGGTCGACGCCGCGGTGCTCGACATCAATCTTTCGGGCGCCCTTGTCTACCCGCTGGCCGATCTGCTACGCGAGCAAGGAACTCCTTTCGTATTTTCAACGGGTTATGACGAGCGCATTCTACCCGCTCGTTTCGAGGGGGCGCCTCTCTTGCAGAAGCCATTCACCATCGAAACATTGCGGCAATCCCTGGCCAGCCTTGATTTCTCCGCGAAGGCGCGCCGTCAGCGCCCCGCCGCTGCCGGGCGTGCTTCCCCGAAGCTCGACTCCTGACGGTCATCTATCAACCAAAAGTTGCTTGACGTTATTTTGTTGCGATGCCCTGATGTTTTGGCTGAGGAACGGCTATCCTGAGCGCGGGCACTCGCTGCCCGCCTGCGACCATAGCCAAACAAGGGGATCGGCCTGATCGGCCGACGCAATCCAATGAACACATCCGTCACGCGCGATGCAGCCGTTGAAGACGTCGCGGCTTCCAAGACCGACGAGAAGATTGTCGCAATCGTTCTGAACGTGGACGAGCTCGCGCAGGTCTCCGGTGGCCGTAAAGTCAACGAATACGAAGGCCAGCACTAAAATGACGTTTGTCGGGCGTCCCTCTCGCTCGGCGAAATACGAAAACGGCACCCCAGGGTGCCGTTTTTGATTCTCGGCTGTCGCGAGCCGTGCGGCTGGTTCAGGCCACCGCAATACGACCAGGCTGCGGTTGACCCTCGCCAGTGGTAGGCGGCCGCTCCAACTCGGCAATCTTTGCCTCGACCAACTCTGCCAATGCGCTGTCCGGCGTCAGCGCTCGCAGATCTCTTGCGGCGTCCTTGAGTTCTTCCAAGGTCGCTCCGTCCACCAAATTGCGTTCGGCAATTTCCATCGAGTCACGCAAGTCCACGTTATTCTCCGTTCGATGCGAACGGTGGCTTTGGCGGCGTATTGCGGCGCGGATGAGTCTCCTCCAAAGCGGTGCCGTGGCGTTCTCATGGAGACGCTGCCGATGACACAGAAT